>JAESQZ010000176.1 GCA_016764955.1 Deltaproteobacteria bacterium
AAAACCTACCATTAAACCAAAACTGACTAATGTTAAAAATATAGAAACAAAAGACGTACTGAAAATCACCAAAAATTTAGCAAAGACTATTTTGTATCGGGGAACCGGCGTTAACAGTAAAGTTTCTAAAGTTCCACGTTCTTTTTCACCAGCGCCTAAATCAATTGCCGGATAAAGTGCGCCAGAAAACCCGATTATGATCAGGATATAAGGTACAATTGAGCCTATTTTTTCACCTGCGGATTGACGAATATCTACCGTCGACTTTTGCACTAACTCTATAGGATTATTGACCGACTTTCCTTGTTATGCGATATTACTTAGACACTTTCCTTTCTCCCTTTTTTTGGTCGCCCCACACTGCTTGCGTAAAATCCAACAGTACGGGCAGTACCTTGTCTATTTCAGTAAACTCCTGAATGTGTGTTAATCCATCAATGACTCTAGCTTGCACTAGTGAGTGAGGCAAAACCGCGCGGTATTCCTTCAGACTAGCCATAGAATTCGCGTTATCCGAACCTAGCAACCAGAGTGCGGGAGCGAGTAGGTCTTTGGGCGATATTACTCGCCATTCAAGCATCGCTCTGAGCCAGGCAAACTCCAAGAATATCTTGTTCGCTTGTAGAATCGCACGGTCTTCTTCGGAGAGCGAATCCCAATCGAGCGTGTTGCCGCGCCGTGCTTCTAAAATGGGTTCCCAGTGATCTCGCATGCGTTCAATGTATAGGCGGAAATCGCCGGAGGCTCCGAGCCCGAATGAGATACCAATGATTGCTATACCCGCAACTCTTTCTGAATTGGTCGACGCAACACTTCTATTCTATATATAAGAAGAGGAGTGTTGAAGATGAAAACTCCCGAATGGCATATTAGTAATTGGTTTTAGATAAATGCTACCCGATCATAGAAAGACAGTCGGCTGCATGGTCGCTTGTTCTTACTCGTCTGAGAGGTTACCATTCTGGTAATTTGAGTGAATAGGAAAGCTTGGCAACTTCCGAACAAAAATAAAACACAGGAACCATTCCAATGACCTCCATCCCCTTTTCCCTGATTCGACTATTTATACGTACTTTAGCGGGTGCCTTTCTTTTCTCTCTGGCAACTATTGGCATGGCCCAAAATGCACCTATCGTTCAACCGGGTGCACCAGGCGAAGAGACGCGTGAACTTAGTGCAGAAGAGGCGATCAAGATTGCTAATACCAGCTATTCGCCGGACGATGCACAGTTCATGAAGGACATGATCCCGCATCATCACCAAGCCATCGAGATGGCTGAACTGGTGGCCGATCGTACCAACCTGCAAGAGATTAATGATGTGGCGGGACGTATCAATGCCTCACAGGAAGACGAGATCAAATTTATGCAACAGTGGTTGCGCGAGCGCGGCGAGCCCGTGCCAGAGCCAACGGCACACGATGCGATGCACACTTCGCACGAAATGGCTGGCATGGCTTCACCCGAACAGATGGCCAAGCTTGCTAATTTGAAAGGTACAGAATTTGACCGGCTGTTTCTGGAGTTGATGATCGTCCATCACGAGGGCGCAGTGAAGATGGTCGAGAAGTTACTTGAACAGCCTGGATCGGCTTACGACACCGTGTTGTTTCAGTTCACCGACGACATCACTAATGATCAGACTACCGAGATAGAGCGCATGAATGCGGTTCTGGTCAGTCTGTCTACCGATGCCCGTGCAGGCCTCTCAGCTGGCTTTGACGACGCCGGCCAAGCGCTGATGAACCTTGAACTTGTGGCCTCTTTACCCAAGCCGGCCGGATTCTTCGACCCGAAGAATCCCAGCGGACTGCCAATGGCGATACCCAAGAAGGACTCTGATAAGGAAGATTCTGATGCAAAGGATGCTGAAGAAAAGGACGAGGCGGATGACGATGACCAGAGTAACGATGACACTGAGTGGGGCGAGCGTTCGCCACTTTTGAGTTTCTCCAACACAGACATGGCTTTCTCTGGCGACAAGTTGGTGACCGGTAGTTACCATGGTTTCAACGTCTACCAGTTGCAGAAGGATGGAATTCCGACGCTTTTTAGTTCGATAGTCTGTCCTGGTGGCCAGGGCGATGTCTCTATTGTCGGTGACCTTCTGATTATGTCGGTGGAGCAGACTCGAGGGCGGGTCGATTGTGGCCTCGAGGGTATCAACGGTGACGTCAGTAAAGACCGCTTCCGAGGACTTCGTATTTTCGATATCAGCGACATAGCACGGCCGGTGCAAGTAGGCCAGGTCCAAACTTGTCGCGGTTCGCATACCCATTCAGTGGTTTCTGGCCCCGGCCAAGACGGCAAGATCATTGTCTTCAATTCCGGCACCTCTTCTGTGCGTAAAGGTGATGAGTTGGAAGGTTGCTTTGACGAAACTCCCGGCGATGAGCGAACTGCGCTGTTTCGCATCGACGTTATCGAGATCCCGGTGGATGATCCGTCCAAGTCACGCATCGTTAGCAGTCCCAGCGTATTTGCCGATCCTGAGACAGGCAGATTAGGCGGCCTATGGCAAGGTGGCGATCACGGCGATGACACGCAGGAGACAGAACAGACCAACCAATGTCATGACATCACGGTGTTTCCTGAGCTTAATATTGCCGGCGGTGCGTGCTCGGGTAACGGAATATTGTTCGATATATCCGATCCGTTTAATCCCAAGCGCATTGACGAGGTTGTCGATAAGGGTTTTGCCTACTGGCACTCGGCAACATTCAACAACGACGGTACCAAAGTCCTGTTCACTGACGAGTGGGGCGGCGGCAGTCGACCGCGCTGTCGCACCCATGACAAGAAAAACTGGGGTGCAGATGCCATTTACGACATCGTTGACGGAAAGCTCGAGTTTCGCAGCTACTTTAAACTACCTGCGCCACAGGTTGATCAGGAAAACTGCGTAGCGCACAACGGCTCTATTGTGCCGGTTCCAGGCCGCGATATTTTCGTTCAATCTTGGTATCAAGGTGGCATCTCAGTGATCGATTTTACTGACTCAGCCAAACCATTTGAGATCGCCTACTTCGACCGCGGACCCATTCATGAAGAGCATTTAATCCTTGGCGGGTTCTGGTCATCCTACTGGTATAAAGGCAAAATCTACGGCACTGAGATTGCACGCGGACTGGATGTGTTGGCACTGGTTCCAAGTGAACACTTGTCCGCAAACGAGATTGCCGCGGCAGAGATAGCAAATCAGGGTAAGCGGTTCAATCCGCAGCAACAGTTCCGCGTAAGTTGGCCGGCCGAGCCAGTCGTGGCAAGGGCTTATATTGATCAGCTGGAGCGCGGCGAAATGCTATCGACATCAATGTTGTCGAATCTAAATGCAGTGTTGACCCGGTCAGATTCACTGCTTAAAGATGGCACTAGCGACAAAAAGCTGGCTGCGAACCTTGTGTCACTGGCACTGGCGGTGGGTTTGAAAGAGAACATTAGCGACGCCACCACGATGAAGCGGCTGACCGCGCTGACTGATATCCTGACCAGGATAGCGACCAGGCTACGCTGAAGCTGACGCCATAAGAATGGCTTGAAAAACCAAGCCATTCTTATGCCTGTCCAAATGCCAAATCAAACGGGCAAGACTCTCCTCAAACGTGAATTTCATTAGAAGATGCCCGTGATGAATCTGAAGCAAAACCCTTTTCGGCAGTCCTTGCCAGAAGCATAGTGCAATCCTTTGCATATTTACCTTATGGTTACACTTTATCAATCTGGTTATGTTTGCAATCGATTAGAACGGTTTTTGGTTGTAAGTCATCAGCTTGAATGGGTTTGAGAGTAGTTATCTTGCCAGAGCCTGAATGGTTGTTATCTAAAGATGTGGCTCTATCTATCTAACATTCATCTATGTCTGCTTTGGGTTGTGAATTCAACTGATCGACGCAGCACTACTATTCTTTAAAAAAGAAAAGGTAATTAGTATCTTGTTTTTATGTGAATAAAAAATCCTTAGATAATGCCCGATTCTTGGCATGTGTATTTACCTTCATCAAGGTGTAGGTAAATACGATAACTCACTCTATGATTTCATAATCAATTCAATTTGATAGCCAGAGTTGATCGATACCTCACTGAAAATCACTCACGCATCTAAGCGACTCTCATAGGGAACTAACTCACCATGCTCAAGATACCGCCGCAATATTCTCAGATACATAGCCCAACAGTTGCAGGAGATTTTGTAATGCTCATTGGCGCTCGACCAGCCTGAATGGTAGAAGTGTACCCAGGTTGTATCACCTCGGGCCTCCAACCGAAAGCCCACCCGGGTACCGCTCCAATCTTTATCCGCGCGTAAAATCTCTAATTCAAATTTGGTATTGGGTAAGTAGCGAGTTACCTTAGCGAGCCAGTAGTACTGTGACCCAAACCAAAGATCGTACTCGGCTCCTTCGGCGGGCTTTCCTATCGACCGTTTGGTCCACCAGCAGTCCAACCCCAGAGGAGTGCTCACCGCTTGAAATACTCGAATAAGCGGGACCTTGATCGGAAAGTCATGAAAGATGTCAGCCACGGTTTTCTCCTGATACCTTGCCAGCAAACGTGAGATTGTGGCAGAAGGCCTTAAGATACCAATTAAATTAAAAAAACAGGAAAATATCAAGAGCTTTCGTGGAAAACCGTTATGGGAAGGCAGCACAGGCTTATTCTAGTCCTTACCTTTAATTTCGAGATGTAACTTAGCACCAGAGCTATTAACAAAGACGCTTATACATACTTTCTCCTTATCAAAAAAACAGACAGCCTACTAATAGGTATTCTCTCAGTAAGTCCTTTTATAATTAGACTGATGAGATGGACACCTCCCCCTATATCGGCGTCATAATGCGCCATACTTGTAGATGAACTTTCAACAAGTAGAGAAGGAGATATCCATGAATGATATTAAACTAATGGCCGTAGATTTGGCAAAAAATATTTTTCAAGTTTGCGCGTTGGATAAGCACAACAACGTACTTTTTAATAAAAAAATTAAGCGCAATCAGTTGGTTAAATTTATGTCGCAACAAACGCCATCACCGGTTTATATGGAAGCTTGTTATTCCTCTAACTATTGGGCTCGCCAATTTAACCAGATGAAACATCAATCGTTCTTAATTCCTGCTCAACATGTCACCCCATTTGTTCGTGGCAATAAGAACGATCACAACGATGCACTCGCCATTGCTGAGTGTTCCAAGCGTCCCAATTTAAAATTTGTACCGGTTAAAACAGAACGGCAACAAGAAATCATTGCGACTCATCGCATTCGACGTCGATTAGTTAAAAGTAGAACACAGATCAATAATCAAACACGAGGTCTGCTAAGTGATTTCGGGATAATTATAGGACTAGGACCACTTAATTTTAAAAAGGCAATCTACGCTCTCCAAACAAGCGAAATACTATCAGCGCAATTTCGACTAAACCTCTTATCACTTAAGCAAGAGCTTGATTTTATCTCTGACAAAATAGGGCGACTAGAGGAATCATTAACAGAATTTTACGACAGTGATCCTAATTGTCATATCGTCCGTTCTATACCTGGGTATGGTCTCATTACGACCACATTGCTTACCGCGATGATAGACAAAGGCCAAGCTTTTTCCTGTGCGCCAGACGTTGGCGTTTGGGTCGGATTAACTCCCAAACAATATGCCAGCGGTGATAAGTCGAAACTAGGAGGGATCACCAAGCGAGGTGATCGTTACCTTCGAACAGTGCTGGTGCAAGCAGCACAGACAGCGATTAACTGGTCTGCAAAACGAGATGATCATTATAGTTTATGGATAAAACAACTCGTTCTTCGATTAGGGCGAAAGAAAGCAGCTGTTGCCGTCGCTCACAAAATGATTAAATTAGCATGGACTTTATTACAGAAACAGGAGGTATTTCGGCTGAAACCGTCCCATTAGAGTTTATCCCGTCCCGTTGTGCACAAGTTGATGAGATAACCGGTTTATCCGGCCTACTCTAAACTCGTATAAGACAAGGCACTTGATGCCGTCTGGCTGTATTGAGTGAGTAGGTGCGGATATCATCTGGGGCCAAGGTAAAAAAATACCTTTTAAGAGAGCCCGTATATATGTCAGCACAATTATTTAAGTTCGATAAACCGACTTCTCAATTTGCATTAACTGAGGCGATAAACTTTTCCTAACACGGAAAATAACCGAATTATATTTCGGTTATTGGATAGGTACGGCTTGACTTATTAGAGGTGTCCATATATGTCTTATATTTTTGGTATTATAAATAGTTGATTTTCTATTTCGTTTATTAATTTCCCCAATATCCGTCTGCAATTTCTTTTTTCACTTTCGCTAAAGGATAACAAACACTACCTTAGGCATGCTTGATATCGTACAGGAATCACCATTATATAATACAATTTACATGACCCCTTTTTTCACTTTTTTATTTTAGCCAAATTATGAAGTAAGGTCGATTTGAATTACTGCAAACTTGTCGGACTGACCGGTAATGAGAAAGTAAAAGTGGCACCTTGATTAATTTCAGAGGTGACACTGATGGTGCCGGCATGCAGTTCGACTAATCTTTTTGTGATGGATAACCCTAATCCCGAACCTCCATACTCTCTGGTGGTCGAGCTGTCAAGCTGTCGAAACGATTCAAATATAACAGTTTGTCTATTCGGCGGTATACCAATCCCACTATCAATGACCCGTATTTTGATAAATGCATTGTTTAATGTGGCAGTCACTTTCACAGAGCCCGATGGTGTAAATTTAATCGCATTGCCAATCAGATTAAATAATATTTGTTGCAATCGCTCATCATCGGCTTCAACCGGCGGTAAATTTGATGGCACCTGGTTGAGCAACAGTATCTCTTTATCTTTGACCAGTGGTTTTGACATTGCTAGCGTCACATCAACGGCAGAGCGAATATCTATTGCTTGGGTGTGTAATTGAATAGCATTCGATTTTAATTTGTGTAAGTCCAAAATATCATCGACTAAATGCGATAAACGCAAGCCGCAATTAACAACCAGTTGCAGATTATCTTTAGCCTCTTCAGATAAATCGCTAGTCGCTCCGAGTAACATCGACTCAGAAATTCCTATGATGCCATTGAGTGGTGTTCTTAATTCATGTGAGGTGTTAGTGAGTATATCGTCTTTAA
>JAESQZ010000177.1 GCA_016764955.1 Deltaproteobacteria bacterium
AAACTTCTAAAAGAAGATATCCCAACCAGTGAGCTCATCCGAAAAATGCGCGATGAAGAACTATGACTTACTGGAATGCTTATTTACATCATCCCCAGCTGTAAACTCAACTAGAAACCCCGGCACCAAGGCCGGGGTTTCTTAACAGCGCTGTACCTGAACAAGGGTTGCCCTTAGTACAATTCAGCTCAAATTCTAGTCAAAAGACAAAATGGTCTTCCATAGAATCCTGCCATAAACAAAAACAGGAGCTTTCTTGGTTTGTCTATTGATTACCAAATCCACCGTGGGCGGCACTTCTTTTCCTTCTAATTGCATTTGAAATTGAGATGTTGCAGCATTCACGGTTTGTTTACCAAACACACCAGCAAATTCACCCAAGCTTCCGCTGATTGCCTTGTTTTCAAAGCTGAAAGTGACACTGCTTGGACCTAGCTTAATATATTCATTATCTCCAAACATTCTACCAATAGATACCAACTCAGGAATGCTAATCTGATCTCGAGGATTACCCAAAATTTTGCTTGAAACAAAGCCATTCGGCAGGCTTAAGCTAACACTGCCTCTTTGGTAGGATAGCTCAACCACATTTTGCCCAAGTTCACCTAATGTATCTGGGGTTTCGCTAGCGTTACTATAAGGCTGCGGTTTTGGCATAAACGCTTTAATTACCGGTTTAATATCTTTTTCAAAAGTCGCCAAACTAGAAGAAAGAGCTAATTTATCAGATGAGGCGACCAATTTTAGAATTTCAACACTCTTTGAAACAAGAGTCAGTTCAAGGGTATCGCGTGAAATTGCTTTCGCCTTCAACTGTACAGGGTAACTGGAAATTACTGGGCCAAATTTTGTCCTGCAATCCTGAAGACTGTTCATACGGTCATTTTCTGGAACAGGAGGGGCTACTATAGTCACAAATTCCATCAAATCTTCACAGCTAAGGGGCCTATAGATGATTTCTGAACCATTCTGTGAATGTACTTTTTCATCAGCTAAAAATACATCCGAAAACACCACTGGCGAAAATGTACTAACTACCTGGTAAGCCGAGTAAGCCGATGGGCGATTTTGTTCAGCAGCTTGGGACTTAGCATCTTCTTCTTTAAGAAAAGCCAAAAGTTTCTCATCACTCTTGACCTGACTTAGGTTATTCGTCAAAAGAGTCCGAACTTCCGCAGGACTCATGACTACATCTTCAGATCCAGATCCACTCTGCCCACAACCAGATAAAAGGCCTATAAAAATAAAGCTAACAACTAAAGTATTTTTCATATACAATTCCTTCTTTCCTTTTAACTCAACAATCCAATTAGTCAAGCCGGGTCTTTCTACATCATTCCAAGCTGAAGCCTAGCAACGTCTGACATCATTTCGCTGTTCCAGGGCGGGTCAAATACTAGATCTATAACCACTGACTTAACATCTGGGATTTCTTGCAGTTTAGACTCAATATCATTGCGTAAAACTTCACCCATGCCACAGCCGGGGGCCGTGAGGGTCATATCTACGTGTAAATGCCCATCTTTGTTTTCAAGCTTATAAATAAGGCCTAGTTCGACAATATTAACGGGGATTTCTGGGTCATAGCAGGTTTTCAGCTGTGCCCAAGCTGACTCTTCCAAATACGCAAACTTAGACCAATCAGGCTTTTGGCGCTCTGGTGGCACTTCTTGGCCTATCGAGTCAGCATCTTTGCCGTCTATGCGAACTAAGTAGCCCCACTCGGTCTCAACCGTAAACATGCCGCCTAGGACTTGCGTGATATAAACCTCATGATCTTTTTCAAGTGTCATGGGGTCACCATTGGGGATTTGAATGCCTTCGCAATCACGCGTTAATTTGACACTGAGGCCGCCGCCATACATATGCATATTGATTTACTCCGTGGTGGCTGATTCTTTTTTATTTAATGCAGCTTGGAAAGTATGCCAAGCTAAGGTCGCACATTTAACTCGGACCGGAAACTCACGCACACCCTCAAATACCATTGCTTTCTCGAGCTTTGAAGTACTCGCACCTTCTTGAGTTAGTAACTTATGAAATTCTGAAAATAATTCTTTGGCTTCTTCAAGTGTTTTACCAGCTATCTCATCGGTCATAATAGACGCTGAAGCTTTCGATATGGCACAGCCATCACCTGTAAAGCCAATATCTATAATTTTATCGTCACAAACTTCTAAGTATAATTCAAATTGGTCACCGCACAGTGGATTATTGCCTTGTGCATGATGCGTCGCCGCACTCAACTCGCCGTAATGATGTGGATGCTGATTATGGTCTAGTATCAGCTCTTGATACAAGTCTTCTAACATCGAAGCACCTGTTTGACGCGCCCAATCGAACTAATTAGCGCCTCAACGTCTTGTTCGGTATTATAAGCAGCTAAAGAGGCACGTGTGAGAGCAGTCAACCCAAGCAACTTTAGGAGGGGCTGCGCGCACAAATGCCCTGCCCTCACGGCAATGCCTTCTCGATCCAAAATACTCGCAATGTCATGTGGGTGAGCGCCTTTCATGGTCCAAGAAACGACTGGCATCATTGGCGTCGCATCGTCTTCAAGCACCAACGAGATGCCAGGAATTTTTTTGAACTCCTGGCGAATTAGTTTGGCTAGTTTTGACTCATGAGCAGCCACTTTCTCCAAATCAATTTCACGCAACCAATTTATCGCAGCACCTAAGCCAATAACACCTGCAATATTTGGGGTGCCAGCCTCAAGCTTCGCTGGCAAAGGCGCATAAGTCGTCTTTTCAAAAGTGACCTGCTCAATCATATCGCCGCCGGCTTGATAAGGGTTTATAGAGTCTAATATTTGCTCTTTGCCATAAAGCATCCCAACACCCGTTGGCCCATAAGCTTTATGAGCCGAAAACACCACAAAATCAGCGTCAAGTTTTTGAACGTCTAGGCGCACATGAGGCGCTGCTTGAGCGGCATCTAACAAAGTCGTCACACCTGCTGCTTTGGCTTGCTTAATCCAATCTTCAGTTGGATTCATCTGGCCAATCGCATTTGAAGCATAACTAAAAGCCAGTAGTTTAGCTTGTTTTCCAAAAGGTATCTCGCCCTGATGATTCAGCGAAATCACTTTGAGCACGCAGCCAATTTCTTCACACAAGATCTGCCAGGGAACAATATTAGAGTGATGCTCTAAACTCGAAATCCAGATTTCATCGCTTGGTTTTAAAAACTTTCGCCCCCAACTATGTGCGACTAGGTTAATGCCTTCGGTTGTGCCACTCGTAAAGATAATTTCTTTTCGTGAATTCGCGTTCAACCAATCTTTGAGTTGATCACGTGTCCCCTCATAAGCTTTCGTAGCGCGTTCACTTAAAGCGTGAACGCCTCTGTGCACATTGGCAGAGTACTCGAGTTCATAAGCACGCTCTGCCTCAACAACACTAAGAGGCTTTAGTGAAGTCGCGGCACTATCCAAGTACACCAGCTGTTTGCCATGAACCTGCTGCTTTAAAATAGGAAACTGAGAGA
>JAESQZ010000178.1 GCA_016764955.1 Deltaproteobacteria bacterium
ATTTTCAAGAATATCTCATAGACAGTCCTGAAACGCCTGAATACGCAAAGAGCGTCGCATCGCCGTCTGTCTTTGTTAATGGGAAAGACGTTGCAGAGGACCGAGGCTCTCACACCGGGAAAGGCTGCCGAGTCTACTACAATGATGGAAAGTATGAAGGGGTCCCCTCTGCGGAGTCAATCGTCGCAGCAATCCAATCCGTACCACAAGGTAATAGGATGCTGTCGTCGCTTCCTGCGGCAGCTGGTTCAGGGCTGTCTTTGATTCCAGTTGTTGCTTGCCCAGCTTGTTGGCCCGCCTATACTGCATTGCTGGCCGCGCTGGGAGTACCATTCTTTACTCTAGATGCTGCTTGGTTAACGCCATTTTTGTTCTTCTTCTTATTGCTAGCTCTTGGGTTTTTATTTTTCAAAGCCAAAACTCGGCGTGGTTATGGGCCTTTCTGGCTGGGTGTTGCAGGCGTTTGTTTAATTGCAGCCGGTAGATTGCTGTTCACACCGCTGCTCTATTTGGGCTCGCCGTTACTCATAGCGGCTGCTCTGTGGAATGCGTGGCCACTAAAGTCCAAGACTCCATCTTGTCCCGCATGTGATGTAAAAAAAAAGGAGGTATGAGATGATTAAGAATTTTGCAGTTTTGATAGTATTATTGATGAGTGTAGCAGCTTTCAGTGGCGATACATTAGGGGTAGCAAAGATTGATGGCCTGGTTTGTCCTTTTTGCGCCAATAATCTGAAAAAGAAGCTCGATGCGATTTCTTGGATTCATTCCGTCTCAATACAGATAGATGACGGATTGGCTAACTTCACTATTAAGGCTGGTGAATACCCGAATATTAGTGAAATAAAGAAAGCAATTAAAACTGGTGGCTTTAGCCCTGGTAAAGTACGTTTGACAGTTCAAGGAAGCGTGAAGAAATCGAAAAAGTCTGTTTACTTTGTGTTTAGCAAAAATTTTGAGCTTATTATTGACCCAAACAAACAACGAAGACAGCTTCTCAAAGAGAAAAATATAGGCTCCGCTATCATTCACATTGAAGGTATCGCAAATACCGTTTCGGGAAAAACTCATATTTTAATCGAGAAGTATCATCTGGCTAAGGGTGTGACGAAGGAGTAGTTGTGATGCGTGTTTTGATGCTGGGACTCCTTGTTTTCGCGCAAGCGAGCTTTTCGAACGGACCTCCAATCAATGCAGAAACGGCTTTCGTCACTGGCCTAAACGGCGCAGCCTTTCGTACTTTTGGGAAGGTAGTGCGCAAGTCTAGCAGCGCAGGCAATTTAACTGCGTGGACAATGCCAATTATATTTCCCTACGAGCTGGTTGAAAATAAACTTGTTGTGGGAGTCGGCTTACCGATTGTGTTCTCGAAAATTCTAGATCTTAACGATGGAACAAAGCGAAGTTCAGATGTTGGGATTGGCGATTTGACGTTTTTTGGGAAGTTTAATATTTTTCAGCAGGATAGGCATCAAGAGACTTTCAGAGTCGCAGGAAAAATTGGCACTACTTTTCCTACTGGAACATTTGGTGTGGCTTCGCCTCAGCTTGGTACTGGCTCTGTTAACCCATTCATCATCTTGATTGCTACTAAATTATGGCGACGTTTCGGATTAAACGCAGATGTTGGTTATCAGGCGATGACAGAGGTAAATGGTCTCAAACGAGGCGATTTGTTGCGCTATGACCTGGCTGGATCATTTCGCCTTTTGCCTTGGGTATACAAAACATACCCATCGCACCAACTCAACCTGATGCTGGAGCTAAACGGCGCATACACAAGGCAAGCTTACAAAGATGGCAAGTTTGAGCCCAACTCCGGAGGCAACATTCTGTTTGTTTCCCCAGGCATTCAATACATATATGACTCAGTTATTGTAGAAGCATCTGTGCAGATACCCATTCCAGGAGCGAGTTTTGTCAATGGCAAGCAAATGAAAACTGATTTCGCTGCCCTGTTAGGTATCAGGTGGCTTATTTTTTAGGTTAAACATGAAAGAAAAACTTCTTGCGATTTTGTCTCTTTTTGCATCCGCGAGCACGCTCATATGCTGTGCGCTCCCAATATTGTTTGTCACCTTAGGTTTCGGAGCAGCCATAGCGGGCCTAGTGTCGGTCTTTCCTTGGCTCGTTGACCTGACAGCTAACAAAGAATGGCTATTTTTAGGTGTTGGCGCGCTTATTGACGTAAACTGGATATGGCTTTGGTATCAGAAACATCATGCTGTTGCTTGTGTGCTGCCAAGTAAACGAGGAGAAACTGCGACCGCTTGCGACACTGCAAGCAGGTTTAGCCGGATATTGCTTTGGATATCGATAGGCATCTATGCTACAGGGTTCTTGGCGGCTTTTTTGGCTTATCCAATTTCGAGGGCACTGGGTTTTTTGTAAGTAAAAAATGAGATCAGAACCTGGATTTTAGTTAGTCCAGGTTGCTGAAAGAGATTCTACCAATTATTGTAGTAGTGTCCACCACCATGACCACCGCCATGGCCGCCATAGAAGTATGCCTCTACTCGATAAAAAGCGTTTTCCATTGCTTCATAGTCACGTCGCTCATGGTAAGAGAAGTAACCGGCATAGTGGAGGGAGTTTGCAGCGTGGTTGAAAGCTCGTTGTAGTTTGTAAAAATCATGCCTGATATGATGAGGGGTTGTGTAGTATCGCTCGGTTTGATGGTGAAAGTGCCTGGCTGCGCTTTCGAGTTGATGAAACGCTCTGGCGGTATAGGAACTTGTTCCCCATCCTTGCTCAAGTTGGTGGTGGATATGCCGTGCTTTTTGATGTAGCACATGTGCCGTACGCATCAACCCTTGGTCACTCGCAAGGCTTGGTGTAGAGAATAGCAGCGGTGTTAAGGCGACAAAAACAGAAAAAACGATTTGCTTAGTATGCACCATGGTAACTCCTTTGTTATGTGGTGTTCTAAGCTTCTAGTAACTTATTTTTGAGATACGCACATCGTGCGTTTGTCCGATAGCTGCGGGGTATTAGGCTCGACTTTTTCGAAGCCTGACCAAGTAATCAAAAGAGGCTTTACCTGCACCCTGCACAAAAAGCCAGAATAACAATAACATGTATAAGTAATCTGGAACTTCGAAAATATCCGTGAACTCAAGAAATCCTTCCCAGTGAACCATGCGAATTGCAACTGCCATGATAATCATCAATGGAACAGCGACAATGCGAGTCGCAAAGCCGGCCAATACTAAAGCACCACAAACCAGTTCAAATCCTGCCACCATAGGAGCTTGGATGTGGCTTGCTGGTATGCCAAGGCTTTGAAAGTATTCAATTACCCGATCAAGATTACCAAGCTTGCCCCAGCCAGCTTGAATAAAAACAACGCCTAGGGTGATTCTGCTAACTAATGGAGCCAGCCAGTTGATTCTTTCTAGTTTGTTAAAACAGTTCATGAGGTGCATCTTATTCTTTCCCTTTGGTTAGAATCCCAAGAGAGGTCCAACTGGCAAAGCAATTGGAAACTTGAGACTCGTCAAGTTTAGAGAATAGCAAAGAAATTTTCCCAAGTGTTGTGCCTAGTCCAATTTCTTTCAAAACAGCTGCTTCGCTGGCTTTTAGTTTAAGTTCTTGTATGCTTTCTTGGTTTCGAAATAGCAGCCAAGTTGAATTATTTTTGTGGGCGAAGTGAGCAGATTTAATAAGTCGAATAAAAAAACTTTCTTGCTGCTGGGTGTCTAAGCAAGCAAGTTTTGAAAAGTCAAAAGGCTGCTCATAAGCAGAAAGCTGGGTCAAAATTAGCTGCCACTCAAAGTGTGCAAGCTCTCTTAGCTCTGGGTGTAGCCTAGAAATATGCTGATAAAAATCTTCGCTGAGCTGAGCTAAGCTCCAATAAGATGACGGATTTGTTTGGACATAGTGTCTAAGCAAATTTGAGAACCGCTCTTCTCCAAGCTGTTTTTGGCACTCTGGGAAGTCTTCTTTTAGGCTTTCTGTTAGTCTAATTTCGTAGGCGTTTTGATAGACTGCGAATCGTTTTTTAGGTTTCACTGCTTCAAATTGATCAGCAGGTTGGCAAAGAGTTTTAGAAAACTGCCTTTGAGTTGCTTTGAGTTGTTTTAAGTTCATGTAGCGCGCACCTTTAGTCGCTGGAGCTTCCGGTGGTATATTCAAATAACTCAGCAGAGTGACTGGCTAAAGCTCCCAAACCGCCTACGAGCAAAATTTTGTTTTGTCCAATGGGGCTTATGGTAAAAGCGGCTCGGGGTGTGCTCATATGATGTGGGAGTCTGGTAAATAACTGAGAAATGGGATCGAAAATTTCTGCGCTTGCATGAGCACTTTCAATGTGATCCCCCTCTAAATTAATATCAAGTTGATTGTGGCGACGTCCTCCCATGATAACGATTTTTCCATCGGATAGCGCAAAGGCTTCATGCTCTCCGCGAATTTCATTCATGGGGTGTTCAAGTTTTTCAAAGTGATGGGTTTTTGGATCAAAGATTTCAGCCTGGTCTGTGAAGCCGCCGGCAATCAAAATGCGGCCATCTTGCATGAGCGTTGCAGTGTGCTCAAAACGACCTTGATGCATACGTTCAGATATAAAGTGCCACCCATTGGTAGCAGGGTTATAAATTTCAGCGCTTGTTAAAGAGCCGTTTGGTGTATAACCTCCTGTAACCAAAACAAGGTTGTTATTTAAAAGTGTTGCCTTGTGTGAAGCTCGAGGTAAATGCATCGAGGCCACTTGGGTGAACTTTTGTGTTTGAGGGTCGTAAATTTCGACTGTGCAGGTAGCATCAAGTCCTGTAAAAATCCCCAGGCGATTAGACCAACCTCCGATGACCAAAACTCGACCATCTGACAGTAGAGTGGCCGTATGTGAAGCTCTATCAAATAAGGGCGCATGTGTATTTAAGACAAATTGTTCTTCGTGAGCATCAAATCGCTCAGCTGATTGAGAGGCATTTCTTCCAAATCCACCTATGAGAAGCACATCGCCTGTTTTGAGTAAAGTGGCTGTGTGATAGTAGCGAGGGAATATTTGTTCTGAACTTAATCTAAACCGAGCCGTTTGAGGATCAAAAATTTCCGCACGTTTTTCTCTTCCTGTAATTAAAACGTTGCCATTTGCTAGCGGCGTAGCAGCATGAAGCATGCGGGGAGTTGATGTGGCTTTATGGAGCTGTATGAACGAGTTATGATTTCTGAAATCAGCTCGTAAGCATTTTGATGAGTCCTCGAAAGGGCATTTGGTTTCTGAGGGGCTTTCTCGTAAATCAAGGGTTTTCATGTGGGCCAAGGTACCAATTGGCCTCAAGTCTTCAATGTTATGCCCTTCTAGTGACAGATGATTGGTGCGCATATAAATAAGTTCGGCTACATGACAAGTGTCCATAATAGCTTCCTCATAGGGAGGCAAAAATAAATCAGGCTCTAGTTTTTTTGCGATTTGGATCAGGCTGCTAATGCTATTTGTGAGGGGTTTTGGAGCTAGAGGAGACAGGCCCAGATCGCAGTATTGTGAAAAAATTTCAGGTTCTATGAGGAAATCTTTTTCTGTGTAGAGAGCTCCATTGATATCACGATAGGTATCGCTGCACTGTTTGGGGTGGTTAAAGCATCTTAAACTTGACTCTGTGAGATATTGAAGCGAGCTAAACAAAGAACGTTCCATTTCGCTCAGCCGATCTCTTTGCCTAGAGCTCAGTCTGATAACGCTGTCTCGAAGTAAGCGACGAGCGCGTGTGTATTGTTGGTAGGTGGCTTCATATTTTTGAGAAATAAGCTGTCTGGAAAGTTTCACTTGGGCATCTAACTCAGGAGTCATTTCGACAAAGATATGAGCTGCTTGATAGGGTTGTGTTGTGCTTGAAAGCACGGCAGGTCCATTGTTTGTTTCGGGACTAATTTGAGAGGGGAAGCCTGATTTTATATTGGTGGCGTAGCTAATCGCCTGAGCTAGAACCTCTTGGCACTTCTCGAAATTGCCACTGGAGCATTGAACAAATTGATAGGCAGTTGAGTCTTGGGCTTGGAAAATCTCTGTGATACGATCGACATTACCCCCAATCTGAAGCACATTAATAGTGACTTTGGTGCGTTTGCTTAAACTGGACACAGCTCGGTTAACAGAGGCACCTGCAGAAGCCAAGGGAGAATCAAAGCTGAAACTCGCCGAAAAAGCATTTTTTTCTTGTTCACTTAAAAAGTCAATTCGAATGGAGAAAAACAGCTTGGCACCTAATGTCTGCTGAGAGACGAATTCATCGCCACAGGCTTCTCGCCAACGCTCAGCGTTCAAGTTTTCTTGAGCGGTTTTGGGGTTCTTTAAGATACGATTTTTGAAGAAATAGGTTCCCATATAGATGGCCGAGATTGAAAAACCATCAGACTTGGAGGCATTCAAAAAATTGGCTGAAGCACTGGTTTGCATGATCCCTAAGCGCGTTTTGGCGCCAGCTGACATTCCTAACTCAGAGGCTAGCTGTTGCTCGCTAATTGAACTCGTGTAGGAAATAGAAGCTTCAGGGCTGCCTTCTAGAACGGGCGTTCCTGTGAGACATTCACCAGCAAGCATTTGTCTTTCACTTAAATAGCCTTGCCCCAACATGGGCGTGAGTTGACGAGTTGTGGGAATTTCAGTGGCATGAACGATGCAAGCGAATAAAAAAAACAAAATAGGCGCCATGCCTAATACTTAGTCAGCACATCGGTCATTTGGCCGATTTATAAATTTAAATTATGTGCATAGGCGAGCACTTTTCGAATGCGGTTATCTTCAGGGAGTATTTTAATAATCTCGAGTTCATCAGGGGCGTATTGTTTTAAAATGGCGTAGATTTCCATTTTATCGCCGGCATAGGACTTTCGGGATTCGAGATCCTCAATATCTGAAAAATTATCGAGTAGCATGATCTCTTTGAGGCTTTTTATGATTTGCCATCGAGATGGATTTCTTTCCCAAGCGATGGCTTTTTCAAAATAATCTAAAGCCATAAATCGTGTGTCATCGCTATTTCCAGTATTGGCTAGTATAAGTCGATTTTTCTGAATAAAATCTGGGTCAGATAGTATTTTCTCCAGTTCGATTTTTTCTTCTGAGGTGAGAATTGCCTTGGAATTTAGTTTTTGAAAATATTCTGACTTGTCGGGCCGCTGATCTATATTGTCATGTGAAACTGTCATGCCAGCGGAGGCTGGCATCCAGTGTGGGTCATGATGGATTCTGGATGCCAGCTTTCGCTGGCATGACACATCAGGCATTGGCATAGGCTTATTAAGGCTCCAGAATAATACCAAAATCCAGATCCAAGCGTATCTCACTTTAATTGAGCCTCATAGAGCTTCTGGGCTACTCGGCGCGCCCCTTGCTCATCTAAGATGCCGCCAGAACGCACTGGAAGACGTGGCGTGGGAACATAAGCTCCTTGTAAAATCGCTTCTCGAATTTGAGCAATGCTGAGGGTTGGAAATTCTTCAGCCAATAGTGCCGCCACGCGAGCGACTCGGGGAGCCGCAAAAGAAGTGCCAGGCTTATTTTCGTAAAAATCCAAACCTTCAGCTGCAATATCTGCATAATCGACGCCTGTATTGGCATAAGCGGCTGAAACTGCTGTGACCACTAGCATGTTAGACTTGGCTCCCATGGATTGAGGGCAGTAGGAAGAATTGCTCGCCGTTAGGTTATGTCGGTATTCATTGCCTGCACCAAACACCCATAGGAATGGCTGCTCTGGATCCCCTACTGAGCGGGCAAATCGAGATTCTAAAGCACAAGATAGTGGATCATAGTAGAAAAAAGCCGAAACATTGATCACGCGAGCAAATGGTTGGACATTTTTTTTCCAATGTTCATAGTGTGAAAAACATTGATCCACAGTGATAGAAATTGCTGAAAGGTTTGTACTTTGAATTGCCAGCTGAGCGACGGAAGCTCCATGTCTTCGGATGTCTACGCTCTGGAAATAGCCATGATTGATTTCGCTTAAGTATTCGACACCGGAAAGTTGTTCCCATAAGGATAGCGCTTCGCTTTCTGAAGCAGGCGTTACCCAGCCCCAGAAGCTTTTATCCGTTCTGGGACCCACACGAAACCTTGGAACATCAGACGGCAGAAAACCCGTGTCGCAAACAACGACAGATTCCTGAGAGGTTTTTTGATGTCTGCTTCGAATTGCAAGCTCTTTTCTTAGATGCTCAATAGGTTTTCCTCTGGGGCGAGTTGCTAATAATTCTCCTTCACGAGAGTAGACTTCGATATTTTTTTTGATAATATAAATCAAATTGGGAGAACCAGTCGGATCAATTTCGATAACTGTATGGTCATATTGGTATAGTGGAGTCTCGAGTTTTTCGATGAGAAGCTGGCGCCTGATTGATAAGCCTCCCATGTATTCGTTGATCTCAAGGAGTCGATGATTCTTGAAATTGGGGTATCTGGTTTGAATGATGCAATGACCTGCACATCCATCTTGTGTAAAAAACTCGACCTGCTGTTTAGCATTGGGCTCTGTATTTTTGGCGTGTTGCCAAGCTTCTTTAATGACGGGATGATGAGGTAATACGAGCGCTGCTTGATTAGGTTGTCTGGTTATTAAGTCAGACCATCTGGTTGAGTCGGGTTCAAGATAATGCCTGGATACACCATGGCTGCCTGGATCATTCACTAATCTGATTTCGGTTACAAATAAATTGCGCATGAGCTGCGAGATGGCGATATTATTTGTCCTAGATAATATGTGAATTGTAGAAGAATCAGATTGAATGGTTGGAACTTGCAAATGTGAAGAGTGAATGGAGGAGGCGGGTTGGTCATCAATAAAGATAGATTCAAATTCAGGTGCGAAGCATTTTCCGCCTGTTTGAGTGCTAAAGATATGGCTTGGGTTTGGGCACTTACAAATATGTGTGCTGGGATTATAAGAGCCTGACACGCTCAAGCAAGCCTCTGCCACACATCGAAAAGGCTTTTCATGGGTGGCAAAACAGGATGGTTTCTCGGGTGCAGGGACAGGAGGTGGGGGTTGGGTATGTGGTACGCTGGTTTCCTGGATTCCTGTAGACCCCCCACAAGAAAGTATTAGAAAAGTCGAGACTACTAGCGTACCCTTGAACCAACTCACCCTTAGTTTACCAAAGAGTTGGGTATGACATTGGTTCTGAGAATGATTCGATTAAGATCTTTGAGCCCTTCATTTTGGTAGTAAAGAGTTCCGTTGAGATACCCTTCAGCAACGATGATTTTTTCAGAAAGATTTTGGTTTGTAACTTCCAGATTGTAAACTTTCCCAAAATATTTTTTGGAATCTACTGAGATAATGGGATCCAATTTGCCATCGCTTCTCATCAACGAGTCTTGGGTTGTTAAACTATGAGCTGATCTCATACGACCCTCGCCATCTACCAAGGGATGATTGGTGGTGACTCGAATGCTTCCTCCAGACAAAGCGGTGATTTCTAGAATATCCTGCCACCCAGGGACTAGGTCCGTGATATAACTTTCAACATCGCTGGAGCTGAATTTTAGATTGGGATAGTCGAAGTTTGAATCTAAGGTCATGACTTGGCTAAGTTGTTGTTCATGGGCAATGCCAATTTCAACATCGCTATTTTGAAACCAAACCCGCTCTTTCGGCATGTAACAGCCGGCCGCGCAATAAGTGATTAAGAAGTAGTTATTTGGGAGCGTACAATCGGCCTGTTCATCAGTGGGCGCGAACCAATTTTCTGGATTTGAAATCACCCCGTTATCTTCAATATGAGCAAAAGTAGGATAACCTTCTGAAAGCTTGTTTGTAGCCTCATCCAACATTTGACTGTGAAAATTAATAGCGCCTCGATGATGAGGAAAACACCTAGAGGCCCAAGCTCTTCTTCTGACGGCCTGCTGAGCATCTAAACTATCGCCAGACGTTTTACACCTTAGGGGGATGACAGCAGCCAAAACTTGTGCGGACAAGATCAATAGGAAGCAAAAAAGTTTAACGCTCATGCAACCTGTAATCTCTATAGAGGATCATTTATTCCGCACAAAAAACAACCAACTGATAGCCGTCAGGAATTGTGCAATCAGCCTGTTCATCAGTAGGTGCAAACCAGTTTGCAGGATTTGAGGTTACTCCATCATTGTCAATATGAGCAAAAACAGGATAACCTTCTACATGCTTGCCACTTGTATCATCCGCTATTTTACGATGAAGGCGAATAGGACCGCGATACTGTGGAAAACACTTATCAGTCCATTCTCTCCTGCCAATAGCCTGCTGAGAATTTAAAGCATCACCGAACCTATTACAGCGTAAGGGCTGAAAGATAGCAAACACTTGTGCGGATAAAATCGAAACGAAGCAAAAAAATCTCAAACTCATTCATGAACAAGCTTTGAAGAGGATTAATTATTCCGGATTGAATGGATCTTAAGAACTTCCTGCTCGAGCACTTCCCACTCAGGGATATTGCCGTCTCGTTCGATCATCGTGCTAAAAAAGCCAAGATTTTTTGTGGTCCATTCAAACAACTCCCAGACTTCACTGCAAACAGGCGCATCATGCGTGTCGATAAGATAATCACCTTGATTGCTGTGGCCAGCTAAGTGAATCTGGCCGATGCGACTGACTGGTATCGATTTTAAATACTCTACCGGATCAAAGCCATGATTAACCGAGTTAACATAGACATTATTGACATCGAGTAATAACCCGCAGTCAGCTTTTTCGCATAGTTCTTTGAGAAACTCCCATTCGGTCATATCTGATGCCTTGAACTCGATATAAGTCGATGGATTCTCGATTAAAATTTGCTGACCTAAATAATCTTGAACACGTCTGACTTTATCAGTGACATGTTTCAAAACACCCTGAGTTAATGGCAGCGGCAATAGATCGTGAAGATTTTTGTTGTCGACACCGGTCCAGCATAAATGATCCGATATCCAGGCTGGTTGGATTTTTTGGATAAGATTCTTGAGCTCGCGTAAGTAATCTTGGTTCAAATCATCGGCAGAGCCGATTGACATTGATACGCCGTGAAAAATAACTGGCAGGTCTTGTCTGACTTGCTCAAGCATTTGAATCGGGCGTGTGATTTTATGATTATGCCAGTTCATAAAGTTCTCAGAAATCACTTCAATAAAAGAGACAGAGTCAGGAGTTTTGTTTCGAAATATAGGGTAATGCGGAGGGCGCAATCCCACGCCGACGCCTAAGTCTTGGCAAGCTTTGAACATTAAAAATCTCCGAACCAGCTGTCATACCAGCGCAGGCTGGTATGACAAATCAATTGTGGAGTTCTATTTCTTCCCGCCGCGACCATCTTTACCACCGCAGCTATTTTTATCTTTGCCTCCAGAGCCATCTTTTCCGCTACAGCTATTTTTATCCATCTGCATTTGTGGAGTGCTGTTTGAGGTAGAGTCGCCTGAGCATGACTTCATGCTGCAGCCTGGGGTGGCGAAGCTTCCAAGTAGTAAGCCAGTCACCATTGCTTTGGTTAGTGTTTTAGAGTTCTTTTTCATGAGTTGTTTCTCCTTCAAGAGACTATTGTTAGATGAAGGTCGAATTTGTTTGCAAGGTTTAATTGCCTTTTGCCGGATTGGTTTAAACATGCTCTAAAATATCTATGCGTTTATATGGAACCATCGCAATCTTGTTGTTTTCTTTGCAGCTGAATGCTCAATGGAATATGAGATGGGAAATTCCAATCATCACAGCTGCAGTTGCTGCCAGCGTTTATAATTATCCAGGCTTAATCCCTGGGGCGGCGCAATGGGAGTTGGGATCAAATTTATATGAAACGCTCAAAGATTTGTGGGGTGGGGACTCTGATTTAGAGTTGCGTATGGCTGTGCAAATAGGAGGAACATTGATTGGTCAGGTTGCTGCGTCAGCTTTAGCGCTCAAAGCTCAGGGGCACTTTGTGCCAATTTGGCAAAGATACTGGGAAGAAGATTTGGCCCCATTCAAAGCTGCCTCAATCAGTTATTCTGGTTTTGTTTTTTATGCAGTTGTTATTCGACTCTATTTTAGAAACTACTTTAAACTGGGGACAAATTAGTTTTTCTAAAATTGCTGAAGACAAACTTAGAGCCCAGTACTCAGAAGACTTAACACTTTTAAAGTTAGCAAGCTTAAATCAATCTGAGACGCGAGTTCAAAACTTATTTCGAGAGACTAAGGAGGTGGTTGAGGTGGGCCTTACTCTGCAAAGTAGTG
>JAESQZ010000179.1 GCA_016764955.1 Deltaproteobacteria bacterium
AATATCAGTGATTCGACAGTACATTGAAAACCAGAAAACCCCTGAATGATGCCTTATATCCTCGTCATGAATGACGGGGTTTTACGGCATGTAGGATAAACGTATATGCGTCACATTATTCTATTGGTAGCGTTAAGCTGCACCCAACTTTTTGCTCAAGGGTTTACTTGCCAGGGTGATAATGGCGAGCGTTTAACCTACTCGTCTTTAGAACTTCGTTTTACTTCGGACACATGGAATTTCAAAGCAAGTGGCCCTAACAATGTTTATGTTTTAGGCGATGCCAACGATACAAAAACCGTGAACGCCTTCGAGCAAATTACCGATAGAATTTATCATGGCGTCCTATTTGATCTGCCATCACCTAACGCTTATAACTTTTATCTCAGTGTCAAACTAGCAGTCGTTTCGGGTTGCACGTATCGTGCTCAAGATGTGTTGATGCAGTGTTTTAGGAGTTAGCCAAAACCGCACCCAAGATGATAGTTAAGTTGATGAAACAACTTCTTGCTCTATTAATCGTCTTGAGTGGCACACAACTTTTTGCTGGGTCTTTTACTTGTTTTGGGAAAAACAACAAAACACTTGAGTACTCTCAAAACAAAGTTACTTTTGTGTCAGAAACCTGGAATTTTCTGGCTCAGGGCCCAGAGGACGTTTTGATCCTAAAAGATGCTGATGGCAACAAGACTGTAAACGCCTTCCAGCGATTTGGTGAGACCATCTATCATAGCGTGGTATTTGCATTAGCACCTGGAGCAGCAGATGGCTTTTATCTCAGTGTTCAACTGAATGTCGTGACTCAAAACAACAAGAGTTCTGAAGAAGTCTTTGTAGCTTGTATGCGGAAGTTTGAGGCGTAGTTTGTCATGCCAGCGGAGGATCACTAAGATGACTCGCAATCTTCTGTTCGCGCTTTGTAATTTTTCTTTGAAGCTCTGCAAGCATCCAATCTCTCGCTGCTTGGGCTGTTAACTCTATCTCTTGCTGATTCTGGCCATAAATAGTGACTTTTTTATTAGGATCTTCCAGCGGAAATTTCGCTGCTTCGCCTATTGCTGTTCTAAATAAATCACGGCGAAATGTGTCATAGCTAATATTTGATACTTGAGGCTTAGTATAAGCCATCATCCACTCAAGGCTACAGCCCGCACCTTTTTGATCTGTTTGAAAAATCTGAGGATTCTGTGGAATAACTCGAACACCTGGTAATTTCTCAATAGAACGATAAAGCTCCCCAGCATTGTTGTACTTACAAGCCAAAAGTTGATGAATGAGACCAGTACCAGCCAAGTCGGTGACACTATAAGTCTTGCATGTTTGAAATTTACGCGGGTTCAATGATGAAACAACATGATTACCATCAAGTCCACTACCCGAATTGTAAACTTGAATCCGATAGGCTGCTCCTTCTTGACGCAGAAAAACCCCCATTGCATGCCATTCAGAACCAGAAGCAATGAGACACCCTTTTCCACTTCGTACCAGCCCCAAAACTTCATTAGCTACTTGCTCGGGGAAAAAGCGGTAGCGATCCATATGATCCAGTGCCTGCTTCAGCTCAAAACCTATCTTCTTGAACTTCGCAAACTCAACAAAGGGCTCTGAAGGTTTATAGTGACAAAGAAAGTCAGTAGTGCATCCCAACGCATAGGTCATCTTAGCCCCAGTTGAACTAACACCCGTAATCAATGCCAACATCTTCATATCACCTAGATTATGTAAGTAACCCACTCTTCCCATATCGCCTGGCAAATAACGTTCAACTAAACCTGATGGATCTGTATAGTATGAGATCCCACTCTCTCTACCATATGCATGGGTGGTTCTTAAGATTCCATCCCCAAAAACATAAACCCCTTCGCTATGACGTAAATCTTCATGGAATCCGCCTGCATAAACCACATCACCAACATAGTCCAGTCTGCCATTTCCATGTGCTTTAGCAGCAGCAATGTCGCCTTGAAATCGCCTTCCATTATCATAGAAAATTCGACCTTTTCCTTGCGGAATTAGATTATCAAAATGGCTTGCGAAAATACGCCCATTGAGATTCGAGACACCTTCCAACATCTTTTGGTCGTCAAGGAATTGGCCAACATAGATAAAGCCATATCGATCCATGAAAACGCCTCGACCACAAGCTTTAAAATTGGCAATGCGCCCACAATAATACCCTGCCGAATTTGGATAGAGAATTTCGCCACGGGCATCGTTTTGCCTTACTGGCGCTACACTATGTGAGCGTTTTTGAATGAGCTTATTTTTCAGACCTTGAAATAAAGACGCAGCTTGCGTAAAGTTAAGTCTATAGACAATGGCCTCGAGCAATTCATATTCACCCATCAAAGCGAGATCTTGAAATAGTGCTGGGTTAAAGCTCCCTTGGAACTGCTCATCACTCATAGCTTGAATGAGCCCAAGTGCTGAGTATCGATATCCCACCAAATTAGGTATTTGAGATATAAACCTACTCAAAATCAAAAACCCATGCTGCTCTAAAAACTGCTTAGTAAAAATTTTGGGAAGACTAATCCAATTGGTATTTTCAAGTTTTTGAAGCTCTAAATCCAACAGCGTTGGCCTCCCAAAAAACCATTTAAAAAATGACTGTTCTGATTGGAGCTGTTTTTGTATAGCTGCAACTTGTACATCGTTAAGTCCACCACCCCCAGGTCCAAGTGCTTTTTGATACTCGGCGACTTCAAGAATAATTTCTAGCCTGCTCTTTTGTGTCTGAACCCCTGTTGCTCCCCTAGTGTCAAAAGAATCAGACGGCATTTGAATTGCTGTATGTCCAGCCGATTTGCTTTGGCCAAGTTTGAAAATATCGAAACTAGAGCTAGGAGAAGCATAGGGCAACAAAGGGAATGGCATACTCGGTGCTAACCGAATATGGAGCTTAGTTGTTCCAAGTAGGCCCAGAATGAAACGTCTTCGATGCCAAAGTCACATATTCCAGAATTGGAATATCCTCCGGGCACGCTTCTTCACACGCTTTACAAGACAAACAAGACTCTGGAACTTCACGTGGTTGTTGAAGTAAAAGCCGCATAGGACTTAAAACTTGCACGCAAGCAATGTCACAAAGGCCACACGTCGTGCACCTGCCAGGCTCATGAGCAATGGCTCGAAGCTTTACAGACACTGGCAAGTGACCTTCTGTCACATAGTTGGCTTTGAACTCAGCCAAATCATGTTTTGGGCCCCGGGGCCAAAGTTTTCGCAAATAATGCAAAAATCCTACCCAGGCCAAGTAAATATGAGCGAAGATCCACTTTTGTCGATTATTTTTCGGCACGGTCAATTATTTTTTCTTTAAACTGAGTCCCATCAAAAGAAAGCATACAAGTTCGCTCTTCAACACGTGTCAAAATATGAGCTGGACGTGTCCAAATTTTGGCAACATTCTTGAGCGTTTCTTTGCTGTACTGCATATCCAAATCTTTGTCATCATGCTCATGCTCGAGCAAAAGCTCAGAGCGATTTTCATAGTTGGCATCGACAACGCTCATAATGGGCTGCCCCGCATTCGTCAAGGATGCAAGCAGCTTCTGTTTTACTTTCTCGAATTCTCGAGACTCAATGATGTATTCTTGCTTTTTTTTGTCATAGCCATAGGCAAAGTAGCCATGCTGTTTACAAAAGTCATGTGTGAAAAACTCGTCGATAAAAGTCAGATCTGTATAAATTTTTCGAACTTGAAAGATCTTATCTCGGCCAAGGCCAAGTTTTTTATCCCAAACACGCTTTTCCGCCATTAATGTACATCGTTCCCATTCTGGACCAAAACGACCCATGTTCCAGCGCTCCTCGATATTTTTAAAAAGCTCGATACCTAAACGATACGGGTTTATCTGGCCTTGCTGCATCGCCACAACACCCGAATGCCTATCTGCAAAGTCTATGACTTCACTTGGCTCCATCATTTTCTCAGTCATGAGCTTGGAGTGCCAGTAAGATGCCCAACCCTCATTCATGATTTTGGTCATCCCTTGCGGGGCAAAGTACTGGGCCTCTTCCCAAATAATATCCATGACATCACGCTGCCAGCGTAAAAGTGGCGCATGAGCCATCAAAAAGCGCAGAATGTCGCGCTCAGGCTGAACCGGAAAATGCTTTTGCTGTTCCTTTTTGGCTTTTAATTTCTTCTTTTGATACTCTATATAATCGTCTGGATTGACATAGCGCTCCATGTATTCACGGCTAGAAGGCAATCGCTCAACTTTCTCTTCACCAAAAAAGCGCTCGTCTTCTTCATCGATAATATCTTTGGAGTGTCGCTCAATAAAATCAGCATGCGGATCGATGCAGTTTTCAATTGATAAAACCGCATCCACAAAAGACTCTACAGCCTCCACGCCATACCAATCCATATAACGACGTATTCGCGTCGCATGATTGGCAGCATCATCGATCATGCGCCGGTTGGTATGTCTGAAAGCCAAATTATTTTTGAAAAAGTCATTGTGAGCAGTCACGTGGCACATCACCAATTTTTGGTCGACAGCCGTGTTGCTTTCCATCAAATAAGCATAACAAGGGTCATTATTAATCACCATCTCATAAATACGGCTCACACCATATTCATGGGTCTTTGATAGACGATCATACTCCATGCCCCATTTCCAATGAGGATAACGAACTGGGAACCCACCGTAAGAAGCAACCATACACATCTCGTCGTAGTCCAGCACCTCATAGCAGGCTCTAAAAAAGTCAAGCCCATAGCCTTTGGCAGCCTTCTCAACCTCTACTTGCATTTGCTGTAGTTCTTTTGTGAGTTGCTTTGGCATTTATCTCCCCTGGGAGAGGAAATCTTTGATTGAGTCGTAAATTCCCTCTTTATCTTTAATCTCTGAGAGCGCGATTTTCTCATGCTCTTTTAAGTGCTCGTCTAGATCTTTAATGAACTGCCCTGAACCATAGGGCGATTCTACCTGGCCATAGCTAAACTGATTCACTCGATCCAAAATACGGGACTTCAAAATCCCCACACACAAACGCGTATCGTCTACTGACCAGTTATCGCCATCCGAAAAGTGGAAAAGATAAATGTTCCAGTCGTCATGGGGGTACTCTTTTTCAATAATATCTGCCCCTAGTTTATACGCCGAACTTATCATGGTGCCGCCAGATTCTCGCGTATGAAAAAAAGTCTCTCGATCAACTTCTTTGGCAATAGCATCGTGAATAATATATCGTGATTCAATGCCGTCATAATGGCGCCTAAGCCAGGTATCAATCCAAAAAGCCTCAATTCGAACAATCTCTTTTTGCTCTTCACCCATGCTGCCAGAAACATCCATCATATAGAGAATCACGGCATTGGATTCTGGATTAACAACTGGCTTGAAACTTCGATAACGCAGGTCATCTCGAATTGGTATAACGATTGGGTTTTTAGGATCATATTGCCCCATGGAGATTTGGCGTTTTAAAGCATTCTTGAACGAATGCTTAAAATGCCTCAAGGAATCAGGACCCACATGATGAATCCCAGAATATCGCATCCGGCGATTACTTAAGCGATTGTTGCCTTTTGGCTCAATGCGAGGCAGCTCAAGCTCTTCCCCAAGCATATCAGCCAATTCGTCTAGAGAAACTTCCGTCTCCACAGCATGTTCACCAGGAGCACCGCCTGCTTTTCCAGCTCCAGCCTCGCCCTCTTGAGGCTTCCCAGAGATTGGATCCCCTTCTTTGCCATCCCCTTGCCCAACGCCGCCTCCTTGATTCTCGCCATACTTAAAGTGCGGTAAATCGATTCTAGGCAGGGGAATACTAAGCTTTTCGTTTCCCTGCTTTGAAATAAACTCGCCGTTTTTAATATACTCCTTGAGATTTCGCTTAATCCGCCCACGGATAATGTCTTTGAATCGACTGTGGTCTTGATTATTTCGGAGACTCACTGGAACACTCCATCTTTCAATTTGCCTGTCACCCCGGCCTTGAGCCGGGGTCCAGCACTGGATCCCGGGTCAAGCCCGGGATGACAATAGGCCACAATTTCCATCCCCTACTCTCGTTTCGCATCGCCACGCGCAAAAATACTCGCCACAAAGTTCAACACATCTGTCGCACTTTCTTCATTGTAACCATAGTTCTTAATCAAGCGCTGCTTGACGATATCGATCTTTTCTTGCGTTTCTCGATCCACCACATTCGAAACCATGGTGGTTAGCTTAATCGTATCTTTTTGATCTTCAAAAAGTTTTAACTCTAATGCTTTATGTAAACGCTCGTTGGTTCGATAATCAAACTTTTTACCATCGACTGCAAGCGCTCCAATATAATTCATGATCTCACGTCTAAAGTCGTCTTTACGCGTTTCAGGAATATCAATCTTTTCTTCGATCGAGCGCATCAGACGTTCATCAGCTTCTTCATCTTGGCCTGTGTATTTGTTTTTCACACGCTCTTTTTGGGTATAAGCTTTGACGTTATCAATATAGTTTGCACAAATCTTACTAATCGCATCTTCATCCGCTGATATAGCTCGCTGAACTTCGTTCTTAACGATATCTTCGTACTCTTGGCGAACTATTTGAAGCAAGTCGCTATAGCGCTTCTTTTGCTCTTCACTTGTAATCAGTGAGTGCGTTTTCAAGCCATTCTCCAGCTCATTAAGCAGCATAAAGGGGTTTATACTCGTCTCGCTCAAG
This sequence comes from Deltaproteobacteria bacterium, assembly GCA_016764955.1. Taxonomy (GTDB): domain Bacteria; phylum Myxococcota; class UBA727; order UBA727; family JABDBI01; genus NORP243. The sequence goes on from JAESQZ010000179.1 coordinate 6,663, forward strand.
TCACTAACCAAAGAGTTGGAGATTTTATCTTGCACATAGCGAGGCGAAATCCCCTCCATGCCCTCTCGAGCGGCCTGCTTACGTAACTCTTTGACAGTGTCTTCTGTAAAGCCAGCAAGGCTTTTGCCGTCATAAAGCTTAAGTTTTTGAAGCAGACTCAGGCTATAGCCCTTAGGGGCTTCTAAGCGCGTTAAAATTGCCCACATCGCTGCCATATCAACGGTATGAGGCGCAATATGTTTGCCGCGAATCTTCTTGTTGTTATAATCGCGCTCGTAAATCTTTCTCTCTTCAGTCAGCTTGGTAATATACGGAATATCAATTTTGACCGTTCGATCACGAAGCGCTTCCATAAACTCGTTGGCTACAAGTTTTTTATATTCTGCTTCGTTTGTGTGACCAATAATTACTTCGTCAATATCAGTCTGAGCGAATTTTTTAGGCTTGATTTTGTGTTCTTGCGTAGCGCCTAAAAGATCATACAAGAACGCAACATCAAGTTTTAAAATCTCAACAAACTCAATGACACCACGATTGGCAACACAAAACTCGCCATCGAAGTTAAAAGCACGTGGGTCTGAGTCTGAACCAAACTCAGCTATCTTTCTATAATTAATATCCCCGGTCAGCTCAGTGGAGTCTTGATTTTTCTCATCTTTAGGCTGGAAAGTTCCAATTCCAACTCGATCTTTCTCGCTCAAAATCAAACGCTTAATTTTTACATGGCCTACGACCTTGCCCAAGTCGCCTTTATAGTGCTCCATCAAAAGCTTAAAGACATAGCGGCTAGCTGGATTTAAGTCTCCCTTAATGCGAGGGACCCCTATTTCTTGGCAAATACGATCACGCACATCATAAGGCACAAGCTTCAAAGGCTCTTCGTGCATGGGATCTGCCATCACCTTTTCGCCACCAATGATAGCTGCCAAATTATCAGGCAAATGCCATTCAAAAGTAAAAAGCCTGCCTTCATCGCTTTTTGAGTATCTCTCAAGGCCCTTTTTGATTAAACGAGCGATAGTTGATTTCGCAGAGCCAACCGGGCCATGCAACAAAATAACCCGCTTTTCAGTCCCGTAACCCAAAGCAGCTGATTTAATCACATTAGCCAGACGCATCAACGGAATATCAAGACCGAAGATGGCGTCCTTGCCGCCATCAACTGGATCATCAAAAAAATTATAATGAATCAGCTTTTTCTTGGAATCAACATAGTCCTTTTTTCCGTAGGAGATAATCATGTCAAATAAACGCTGAAATGAGGTCCTAACCACTTTTGGATCTTCTTTGACAACTTGGAGATAATCATCAAAAGATCCTTCCCAGTGAAGGTTTTCATACTCTTTTCGATCTTGGTTAGAGATGAAAGATCGTAACAGTAAACCGTTATCGCCCATAGCTTTGTTCCTCATAGTCTCAAGAGCTTAAGTCGGGCCTCTTGCCAAAATCAAGCAATATGACAAAGCAAAGCACATGCAATCAAAAGACTGGATTTCTTCTCGAGATGGAACCAAACTCTACATCAAACCTGCTTTAGTAGATAACCCGAAGCATACGATTGTCTTAGTTCATGGCTTTGCTGAACATATTGGCCGCTATCAAGATTTAATCGAACGACTCAATCAATCAAATATGAACGTAATAGGTTTAGACTTCAGAGGACACGGCCAGTCAGATGGCCAAAGAGGCTACATTGATTCTCTAAGTCAATACGAAGAAGATCTAGATGCTGCCGTGCAAACTGCAAAACAAAAAACTGGCACTCAAAAAGTGACCATTTTGGCACACAGCATGGGCGCTTTGATCGCAAGTTGCTACGCGGTAAACCGAGCTGATCAAGTTTCTGGACTTATCTTAAGCTCACCATTAATCGCACTTTCTGTCAAAGTGCCTTACTGGAAACAGCAAGTCGGGCAAATTATGTCTACGCTTTGGCCAACATTTTCAATGCCCAATACCATGGATCCAAAATACTTGAGCCATGATCCTAAAACCGTTCAAGACTATGAAAAAGATCCCTTAGTCTTTCACGAAGTTAACGCACGCTGGTTTGAACAAGTCACTGGTTTTAAAGGTGAAGCCATCAAAATAGCCGCAAAGATCCAAACACCCATGCTCGTTCAGCTTTCTGACGAAGAACAAATTGTCAGTTTTGATGCCAGCAAAGAATGGTTTGATCACATACCTGGCGCTGATTCCAGTGTGAAAGTTTACGAAGGTTTTTATCACGAGATCTACA
>JAESQZ010000180.1 GCA_016764955.1 Deltaproteobacteria bacterium
CAACGCCGCCAGCGTCAGGGGAGACCATGATGATTTTTTCAGAATCGAATTTTTTCTGAATATCTTCTAAGAAAATTGGTGTGGCAAATAAGTTGTCGACGGGGATGTTAAAGAAACCTTGGATTTGAGCAGCATGTAAATCCATAGAAATCAAACGGGTCGCGCCAGCTGCCTCAAGCATATCAGCCACTAACTTAGCAGTGATAGGTTCTCTAGGACCAGATTTTCGGTCTTGCCTTGCATAGCCATAATAGGGAAGAACGACGGTGATTTCAGCAGCAGAAGCGCGCTTCAAGGCGTCGATCATAATCAGCACTTCCATCAGGTTTTCGTTCACAGGTGACGAGGTGGACTGCAAGATGTAGACGTGATGCCCGCGAACACTTTCTTCAATATTGATAAAAAGCTCACCATCCGCAAAGCGCCTGATTTTGTTCGCGCCCAACGGCATGTTGAGATATCCAGAAACGCGTTCTGCCAAAAGAGGGTTGGAACTGCCGGCGAAAATATGTATCTGGTCCCGCATTGGTTGGGGTAGGAGGATTCGAACCTCCGCATGTTGGTATCAAAAACCAATGACTTACCGCTTGTCTATACCCCAGAAAAGCCGTAGGTTCTTCTTGTCAATCACACGCTATTTGTCAAGAGGAGAGGGCCTAGAAAATGAACTACAAAGTTGCAGATATTTCACTTGAAAGTTGGGGCCGTAAAGAAATCAGCATGGCTGAATCTGAAATGCCTGGCTTGATGGCGCTTCGTAAACAACTTGGCTCCAAAAAGCCTCTTAAAGGTGCTCGCATTGCGGGTTGCTTGCACATGACCCTCCAAACGGCTGTTTTAATAGAAACTTTGGTGGAGTTGGGGGCTGAAGTCACTTGGACATCTTGCAATATTTACTCTACCCAAGATCAGGCTGCTGCTGCGATTGCTGCAACGGGCGTGCCCGTTTTTGCCTGGAAGGGTGAGACTGAAGAAGAATATGAGTGGTGTATTGAGCAACAGCTTAAGGCATTTGAGGGCGGCAAGGGCCCTAATATGATTTTGGACGATGGCGGAGATTTGACCCACATTGTTCATAGCAAGCACCCAGAGCTTTTTTCAGGACCTGATCCAATTAGAGGGCTGTCTGAAGAAACAACAACTGGCGTGCACAGGCTTTATGACATGGGCCAAAAGGGGACTTTGTTGTGCCCAGCCATGAATGTGAATGACTCGGTCACCAAATCTAAGTTCGATAATCTGTATGGCTGCCGTGAATCTTTAATGGACGGTATTAAGCGAGCAACAGCTTTGATGATAGCGGGTAAAACAGCGGTCGTTTGTGGCTATGGCGATGTTGGAAAAGGCTGCGCGCAGTCTATCAGAGGCATGGGTGGCCGTGTCATCGTGACCGAAGTTGATCCAATCTGTGCGCTTCAAGCAGCGATGGAAGGTTTTGAAGTCAGGCGTTTGGAAGAAGTTGTTTCACAAGGTGACTTGTTCGTGACAGCGACTGGCTGTGCGGGCGTGATTCGGGCTGAGCACTTCAAAGAGATGAAAACCCAAGCCATTGTTTGCAATATCGGGCATTTTGATAGCGAGATTGATATTGCTTGGTTGGAAAAGAATCCTGAAATCAAGTGTGAAAATATCAAGCCCCAAGTGGACCAATTTGTTTTCCCAGATGGAAAGCGAGTGACGGTTTTGGCCAAAGGCCGTTTGGTGAATTTGGGTTGTGCCAACGGCCACCCGAGCTTTGTAATGTCGACGTCTTTTACGAATCAGGTTCTTGCGCAGCTCGCTTTGTGGCAAGACAAAGCTGGTGAGTTTAAAAAAGGCCAAGTGTACACGCTGCCTAAAAAAATGGACGAAGAAGTCGCGAGGCTGCATTTGGATCATTTAGGCGTGTCGTTGACGAAGTTAAGTGCTGAACAGGCAGAGTATTTAGGATTGCCAGTAGAAGGGCCTTTTAAGCCTGAGGGGTATCGATATTAATGCTCAACTTACACTCAAAACACATCGCCGAGATTGTCTTAAACCGTCCAGAAGCTTTGAATGCTTTTAATACCCAACTTTTGAAAGAATTAGCTCAAGATTTAGAAGCTGCTAGCGAAGAAGATTTTTTGCGCGTTTTGATAATTCGAGGCGCAGGTGAAAAAGCGTTTAGTGCAGGAGCGGATTTAAAAGAGCGTGCCAAAATGGAGACTGAAGAAACAGCCTCGTTTGTTCACGAGATTAATAGCGTGTTCGATCAAGTTGAAGACTTCCCCGTGCCAACGATTGCTTTTATTAACGGTGTGGCATTAGGCGGTGGTTTAGAACTCGCGCTTGCTTGCGATATGCGCATAGCGGCGCCACATGCATTGCTTGGTTTGCCAGAATGTTCTTTGGGGATTATTCCTGGGGCAGGTGGTACACAGCGCCTACAAGCGGTTGTAGGTTATGCCAAGGCAGCTGAGCTAATTTTTTCAGCCAGGCGCCTAAAAGCTGATGAAGCTTTGCAAATTGCTTTGGTGAATCGAGTTTCTGATAACCCTGATGAGTTAGCAGAAGAAATTGCTCGTTGTTCTGGTAATAGCCTGCACCTAGCGAAGCGGGCTATGATCACCGGCGAAGAGTGGGAAGCCTACGAGGACGCCATGGATTCACCCGACAGGCTTGAGGGTTTAAAATCGTTTCAGGAGAAGCGCAAGCCTGTTTTTGAATGACGTCGTGCTGTCACCCCGGCCTCCGAGCTGGGGTCCAGTCAATGTCAAATGGAATCGCCTGCATCTTGCTGGATCCCGGGTCAAGCCCCAATGCCATTCAGTTAAAGGTTGAAAGAATATCGCCGCGTTTATCCGTTTTCGCCCACGAAAGTGGGCTCAGGTGCCACAGCCCGGTCCGCAGGGCCGGGTTTACGTCGACCCACCTACCCCACATAGCCTCCAGGTTTATGGTAACAACTAGAATTGACTTCCCATGAAGCTGGCGACGATGCAGGAGAGGGGGAGACTGGCATAACCCGGCCCTAACAGGCCGGGCTGTGGCACCTGAGCCCACTCTGTGGGCGAAAACGGATAAACGCGGTGATATTCTTTCAACCCTTAACTGAATGCCATTGGGCTCAAGGCCGGGGTGACAGTTAAATGCTTCTGTCGCCAAAAAAGTGACATGAGCAATACAATCAATACGATGCTAAAAGTTTTCGCTTTTTTGATTTTGATCTCGTTGCCTTGGGCAGTCCAAGGCGGTCGTGTGGATGGTGGTTACTCGTTTAAGTCATCACAATGTACGCTTAAGTCCGCCAGTGACCCTATATGGATATGCCAAGAGAATGGTGAAATGTTTGCCTTTCCTTATCATAAATGTGAAAGACGATCGAATAGCCTCTACTGTCCTTCTAGCGCCCGGCTATATTGAGTGTTTTTGCATGACCAATGCATCTTCTGGATAATAGTTTGGCCGAATGCTGACTAATTCAAATCCAGTTTGTTCGTAGAATTTAATGGCGCCGGCATTGAGACAGCTGACTTCGAGCCAGATTGG
>JAESQZ010000181.1 GCA_016764955.1 Deltaproteobacteria bacterium
CATGGCGTTCTAACAACGAATTAAATCTTGGCGGGAATTGCTGAGCTGAACACTATCGAAAGATAAAAAAATTGTGAGTGTTCCATTTTATTTAGTTGGCCAGCTGCAAAGATTGGTTCGGGGTTTGTGATATAGGACTAACATGATCAAGCAAATTTCTGTCGAAGAACTCAAAATCAAGCAAACATCAGAAAAGCTATTTTATTTATTCGATGTCAGAACCCGTGAAGAATGGAGCGAGGGCAATATTCCAGGGGCCCGCTTGATGCTGGATGTGCCATCTGAAGAACTCGAATCCTTAGATAAAAATGCCGATATTGTATTCCAATGCCGATCTGGGGCTAGAAGCCAGCGCATGGCAGAAGAGTTCGAGCAAAAAGGGTTTGCTAATCTAGCTAATTTGACCGGTGGGATATTAGCCTGGGAACAGCAAAGTTAGCAACCTATATGTAACTTTTTGTGCTTTATTATCCCTGCCATTAAAAGCCGAAAATCTTGAAATGGAGCGAATGATTTTAGCTATAGGCTTTGCAGGGCGCCTTTTCAGTGCCGCAGCTGGGTTTATCGCAGGCTTTGGGCTCTGGTTTTGGGCTTGCATAAAGGTCTTTATACCAACCGCTGCCTTTAAGTGCGAAGGAGCTTTGACTAATCACTTTTCGCATGCCGTTTTTTCTGCCACAGTGCGAGCAAGATTCTGGGGCTGGAGCAGAAGCCTTTTGTAAGACTTCTTCTTCTTGGCGACAGCATTCACAACGGTATTCATAAATGGGCATACTAAAACCTCTTAAGGAGAAAATAAGCACCCAAGCGGGATTGGTCAAGCGGCTTCAGGTCTATTCTAAAGCGCGTTTGCCAACGGCACACGGTGTATTTGATTGCGCTGTTTTCAGAGATTCAGAGGGTTTAGAGCATGTGGCGCTTATCAAGGGCGATGTAGCAAATCAGGCGGCTATGTTGTGCAGGGTCCACTCTGAATGCCTAACCAGTGAGGTTTTTGACTCTCTCAAGTGTGACTGCCGGCAGCAATTAGATAGAGCTTTGGAGCAGATTCAAGCCTCCGAGCGGGGGATTTTGATCTATTTGCGCCAGGAAGGCCGTGGAATTGGCTTAGGCAACAAGATCAAGGCTTATGCTTTGCAAGAGGATGGCTTAGATACGGTGGAGGCCAATGAGGCTCTTGGGTTGCCAGCGGATGCAAGAGATTACCAATTGGCATCTGAAATCTTGAAGCAGCTTGAAGTAAAATCAGTTCGGCTGATGACTAATAATCCCCATAAACTCAAAGACTTAGAAGAGTCTGGAATTAAGGTTTCACGTGAGCCACTCGAGCTTAAAGAGCTTTCTCAGTTGGCTGCGGATTATGTAGGGGTGAAAGAACGCCGCCTGGGTCATTTCCGAGCTTAAAAGTTGCAATCAAAAAAAGCTCTGATTTACACTCTCATCATGATGAACAACAAGCATGCTTATACCATTGGCCGAGTTCTATTCGGGCTTCCTTTCGTAGTTTTTGGCTTAAATCACTTTATGATGGCTGATGCCATGACCATGTTGGTCCCGGCCTTTTTGCCGTTCGCTATTTTCTGGGTCTATTTTACAGGGCTCATTTTAGTGGTGTGTGGTTTGGCTGTTATGGCTGATCGCTATCGCCAGTATGCGTGCTATGTGCTTGCTGTATTCTTGCTGTTGACCATGTTCAGCATCCATATGATTGGCATGATGAGCGCAGATCCTGCTATGGCGATGGTGTCCTTCTTGAAAGACATGGGTCTTTTGGGTGGCTGTTTGATGTTGAGCGCTTGGGAGAATTAGTCTAAAGTGCGCCATGCACTTGGATTCAAGACTTCCTAAAACATTAATTGATCTTCATATTCATGTGGGGGGCGCTGTGGCTCCCCACATTCTTTTTAGTATTGCTCATGAGCAGGGCTTTAAACTTCCAGTCAAAAACTACTGGGAATTTGTCGACTTAATCACCGCCAAAGAAAGCACGGTTAAAAATCTCGAAGATTATCTAAAAATTATGCACCAATGGACGGAAAAAATTCAAAGTTCGCCGTCCGCGATTGAACGCTCTGTGTATGAGATTATTTGCAAAGAGTATCGTTCTTCTCACGTTGAGCAAATCGAGTTGCGTTTTAACCCCATGAAACGAAATCTCGGGGGTGAGCGAGACTTGGATCATATTATCCATGCGGCTATCAGGGGCATGGATCGAGCTGTGCTTGAGTACGGTGTGAAAGCCTGTTTGATTTTTTGCCTGGCGCGCGAGTTTGATCATGACATAAACAAGATTATTCTCGATAAGGCTATTAAGTATGCACATCGGGGTGTTTTGGGCATAGATCTTGCAGGCCCAGAGAGTCACAATCTAGAACTTTCACTCAAAGATGTGCCGCGTTACGAAAAGCTCTTTGCACGTGCGCGTGAAGCAGGCCTAAAAACCACTTTGCATACGGGTGAAACCAAGCATACGGGTTCTGCTGGCGTGAAAGCAGCTTTGAAACATCTAAAGCCAGATCGTATTGGCCATGGCATCCATGCTGCCTACGACAAAGAAGCCTTAAGCATGCTGGCCGATGCTGGTGTTGTTTTGGAGATTTGCCCGACTTCTAATCTCTTTACGGGAGCTGTTAAAAATTTGGGTGAACTTGGAGAGATTTTGAATACCTTCAAGGCCTCAAAAATTCCGTTTACGATTAATACCGATGGCCCTTATCTACTCAATACAGATATGGCCAGAGAAACTCTACTACTTCTGGACGCAGGTGTTTTGACTGAGCAAGAAGTTGCGACTTGTTTTGAGGTTTCTAAGGAGGCTTCTTTTATTAGGTAGATTCATTTTGTCATGCCAGCGGAGGCCTCATGATCCTATACAAGTTTTTCCCATATTGTCATGCCAGGGTCTAGTTTCATCTTAACCAAGATCCTGGCCTTCGCCAGGATGACAGCTAATCCTTACGCCTCGCTCGTCCAAACTTTTTGAACATCATCTAAATCTTCAAGCGCATCTGTAATTTTCTCAAGCGTCTCAGATTTATCATCATCAAGTTCAACTGGATTATCTGCAATCATCGCGACTTCAGCCGAGGTCATTTGGATTTTTTGCTTTTCAAGCGCTTCTTTTAAATCCAAGAAGGCTTCAGTAGAACAAGTGATTTCAAAGCCTTCTGGATCTTGCTCAAGCTCTTCTAAGCCTGACTCTAACCCCCACTCTAAAAGCTGGTCCTCGGTGAGATTTTTATTTTCAGCCTTGTCGATTAAGATTTGGCCTTTTTTCTGAAAACCAAATGCGACAGAACCCGGGGTGCCTAAGTTGCCACCGTTTTTGTTAATAGCCGCTCGAACTTCGCTGTAAGTTCTGTTGCGATTGTCGGTCAAACAAGCGACTAAGAGAGCTACACCACCTGGGCCGTAGCCTTCGTAAGTAAGTTCTTCATAATCAGCGCTGCCTTCTTTGGAACTGGATTTAGCGAGTGCGCGCTGAATCGGTTCTTTGCCCAAATTGGCTGATCTGGCTTCGTCCAAGGCTTTTCTAAGTCTCGGATTCCCCGCTGGGTCTGGCCCACCCATTTTGGCCGCAACCGTGATTTCCTTAGAAAGTTTACTGAAAAGCGAAGAACGTTTTTTATCCTGTGCGCCTTTGCGATGCATGATATTTTTAAACTTGGAATGGCCTGCCATATGTTTTTTCCTGAAAAGCCCTC
>JAESQZ010000182.1 GCA_016764955.1 Deltaproteobacteria bacterium
CGTAAATAAAGCAAAAAATATTTCTTCCTTTCATTTTGTTTCCACAAAGTGTAGAAAATATTGCATGGGTTCCGGACGGTTATCAGCTTCTGAGTCTCGAATTTACCAAGCCATTTTAAATGCAATGGGACCTGTGATTCGTGACTTGATTTCAGATGACAGAGTCATCGAAATTATGCTTAATCCAGATGGATCATTGTGGGTTGAAAAAATATCCGAAGGTATGGGCCTGGTTCAAAAGGATTTCAGCAAAAGTGACGCTGAAACCTTGATACGACTTGTGTCATCACGCTGTGGTTTTGTCTGTAATGATAAATCCCCATCTCTTTCGTGCATAATCCCCGTTTCAAACGCTCGGTTTCAGGCTTTCGTTTCTCCGGCGGTTGATTCACCATCATTTTCGATTCGAAAACGGGCCACTCAGATATTCACTTTTGACGACTATGTTGATTCAGGAATCATGACAGAGTTTCAGAAGGATTATTTGTCTAAAGCAGTTCAAGAAAGAAAGAATATCTTGGTGGTTGGTGGGACTGGAACAGGTAAAACAACGCTTGTGAACGCCATTTTACATGAAATAGCTAAGACAGAAGATAGAATTGTTACCATTGAAGACACCGCGGAACTTCAGTGCTCATCAGAGAATAAAGTTCAGCTTTATTGTAATGCATCTGCAGGATTTACGATGCAAAAAGCAGTGTGTGAAGTGATGAGATTTAGACCGGATCGCATTGTTGTAGGAGAGGTTAGAGACGGATCCGCATTAGACCTGTTGAAAGCTTGGAACACAGGCCATAAAGGTGGCGTTTCAACTGTCCATGCAAATAGTGCCAGGCTTGGGCTTAGAAGGATCGAATCCCTTATAAGTGAAGTCTCAGTGAACATTCCAAGAGACCTGATCTCTGAATCAATAAATATTTTGATATCCATCAAAAGAGAGCTAAATAAGCGGTTTATAAGCGAAGTTATTGAGGTCTCTGGGTTGAAGGATGGAGAATATCAGATCAGGCAAGTGAATTAAGCTTGCTTTTTGTAATTCGACTTCAGTATAAACCCATAGTTAAGGAGAACCGCTTATGAAAAAAATGGCTGTTATCTTCGATTCAATCGGATGGAAAGTTTTCTTTCTATCAATGCCTCTTTATGCTTCCTTCGGAGAAGGAATGCCTTGGGAGGAACCACTTACTAAAATCGCTAATTCGCTCTCTGGCCCAGTCGCTAGAGCCGCTGGTGTTATTGCCATCGCTGGTGCTGGATTAGCGCTTGCAATGGGTGAAAGTGGAGGCTTCTTTAGGAAGATGATCCAGGTTGTTTTTGGGCTGGCTATAGCCTTTTCAGCAGCCACCTGGGGGTTAGGCTTCCTAGGATACGGTTCTGGGGCTTTGGTCCTATGAGTGAAGCTGATGGGTTTGAGGTTCCTGTGCACCGTTCATTAACAGAACCAATCCTATTTGCTGGCGTTCCTCGGAAGATAGCCATTCTGAATGGCACCTGGACAGCAGCTCTTACACTCGGTGCGCAGAGCTTAATAGCTCTTCCGGTTGGGGTAGCTTTTCATATCGTTTTTGCTCTTCTGACAAAGATAGACCCCAACTTTTTCGATGTTTTATTTTCTAATCTGAGGCGGACGAAAGTCTGGAGGGTTCACTAGAAAGTGTTCAATCTTCGAGAGTATCAAGAAAGGCCGGGGGATAAGTTAGCTGACTTGCTCCCTTGGGCCTTGCTTGTTGCTCCTGGTGTCGTTGAACAAAAGGATGGGAACCTCCAAAAGACGGTTTCGTTTAGAGGGCCTGACTTGGCCAGCTCGACCAGGGCAGGCCTTATCGCTAATACGGCCCGCATCAATAATGCATTGAGGCGCTTTGGAAGTGGCTGGAGCATTTTTGTAGAGGCCAAGCGAAGCTTTAGTCAGAAATACCCTGATTCAAACTGGCCAAACAAAGTCTCGAAAATGGTCGATGATGAGCGTCGTCTTGGTTTTGAAAAGGAAGGCGCTCATTTTGATAGTCAATATTTTCTAACCCTGGTTTATTCACCGCCGACCCAGACGCAAAGCAAGATTTCATCATGGTTTCTTGGCAAACAAGAGCAGACCGAGACTACAGAAGAACGGCTGACCTATTTCAACGAAGAAGCCAGGCGACTAATCGATTTACTGAAGCAGCTGATGCCTTCTGTCATCGAGCTAGATGATGCTCAGACTCTGACATACCTTCACTCAACAATCTCAAGCAAGAAGCATCCAGTGACTCCACCAGAGGTGCCCGTATACTTGGATGCGATTCTGCCGGATGAAGAGGTTTCACACGGCCTAGAAACAAAACTTGGATCCAGATTTATGAGAGCGATTACAGTTCGTGGATTTCCTGGGTCAACTTATCCTGGCATCTTGGACTCTTTAAATGAGCTTCAATACGAATACAGATGGGTTTCTCGCTATATTGCCTTTGGGAAAGACGAGGCCAAAGAAGAACTGGAGCGCTTCAGGAAGCGTTGGTATGCCAAGCGAAAGGGTTTGGGAGCTGTGGTGATGGAAACTGCAACCCAAACAGAAAGCGCGTTAGGTGATACTGGAGCCGTTAGAAAATCTTCTGATGCCGATGAAGCTTTACAAGAGTTAGAAGATGACTACGTGAGCTTTGGACACTTTACAGCAACAGTGATTGTCTGGGGTGAAACCAGAAAAGAAGCAGATAACAAAGCGAGGGCTATTGAGGCGGCTATTAATGGAAAAGGTTTCGTTACCTATCTGGAGCATTTGGGGAGCTCTGAGGCATGGCTAGGAAGCCTTCCAGGGCATCTCTATGCAAACGTTAACAGACCCATCATCAGTTCTTTGAATTTGGCTCATATGCTTCCGTTATCAGCGGTGTGGGCTGGTAATAAAGAGAACGAGCATCTTAAGGGGCCGCCTCATATGATAGTCAAAACGCGTGGCAGCACGCCGTTTCGACTCAGTACCAACATCGGCGATGTGGGCCATACTTTGATAATTGGGCCTACTGGTGCAGGGAAGTCAGTGTTGCTGTCGTTTATGGCGCTGCAGTGGCTGCGTTATGATGGTGCGCAGGTTTATATATTTGATAAGGGAGGCTCTGCTAGAGCCTCGACATTGGCTGTTGGTGGAGACTATTTCGTGCCCGGTTCTGAAGGTGGAAACCTGTGCTTCCAGCCACTATCAAGGGTAGATGAAGAAGGCGAGAGAAGCTGGGCTTCTGATTGGGTGTCAGAACTGCTTGAATTAAACGGTGTGGCTGTTTCTCCAGAAGATAAGAAAGAAATATGGGGCGCCCTTAGCAATTTAGCGTCTCAAGAGGCGCAACATAGAACGCTGACTATTCTCCATGGATTGCTTCAAAACGAGAGGCTGAGAAATGGGCTTTTGCAGTACACGCTTGAAGGTTCCTATGGAGATATTTTAGATGGGGATAAAGAGACTCTTCATCTCGGAGATTGGCAGACATTTGAATTAGAAACTCTGATGGAAAAACGAGGCGCTGTGCCGCCCGTTCTATCCTACTTATTCCATCGTTTGGAAGCGAAATTTACAGGTCGTCCAACACTGCTCATACTAGATGAGGCCTGGTTATTTCTAGACAATCCGCAGTTTGCTGCAAAGATTCGAGAGTGGTTAAAGGTTCTTAGGAAAGCAAACGTTTATGTGGTGTTCGCCACACAAAGCCTTTCGGACGCTATGAACTCTTCGATAGCACCTGCGGTGTTGGAGTCCTGCTTAAGCAAAATATTCTTGCCGAATCAAGCGGCCAAGGATGAGGACGTCAGGCAGTTTTATAAGCGAATTGGCCTGAATGACAAGCAAATCGATATTATCAGCCAGGCTGTTCCTAAGCGGGATTATTACTACCACTCGAGTCTGGGAAATAGGTTGTTTGAGCTGGGCTTAGGAAAGAAAGCTCTAGCTTTTTGTGCATCCTCTTCGAAAGAGGATCATTTGGCGATGGATGGGCTTGAGAAGGCCGATTTCGCTAAGGAATGGCTACATCACAAAGGAATAAGGGGAGAAGTATGAAGTATCTAAAACGAACTATTTTCGCGGCTGTTTTGACGTTTTTTGTAGGCGCCTGCGGTGGCGGTGGTTCCGATTCGGTGAATCGATTCGAGCATTTAACAGAGCCTTCTTGGGAAAGCGAGGGCGATGTCGAATTTTGCCGAAAAATGAACAAACACTTTGAAGCAATTGGGCTCATTTCTAGTGCTGAAAGAGAAACTTTAGACAAAAGAGGATGGATTGCTTTTGTTGCAGCACGAGAACAGAAAACAGCATTAGCAGAAGGATGTGTTGGTAGGAGGGATTAAAATGAACAATTTTGCCAGAGTTAGCCTTGTGCTTATGTTATCTTCAGCTTGCCCTGCTTGGTCTCAGTGGATAGTTCATGACCCATTAACTCTTGCCAAGACGCTGCTTCACTTTAAAAAGCAAGCTGAACAAATGCAGCAAGAAGCCGAGCATTTCGGACGCCAGGTTCAGTCCTTATCTGAGATTGGGTGGCAGGATACATATAAACTTGAGCAGCAGTTAAGATACTTTGGCAGCCTACAGCGTCGAGCAAAGGCATTAGCATTTAAATATAAGCTGATAGACCAGGATTTCAACCGCCTTTACTCCACTAAAAACGACTCTGTCGAAAAGAAGATGAATGCTTGGGATAAGCAGACGGAGAATAGCATCAGGGACTCTATGAAGTCCCATAGCGTTCTTAATGACTCAAAACGCAAGATGCAGAGTGTGTCAGACCTGCTTAAAGCTCAGCGGCGCGCTCAGGGCAACCTTGCTGCACTTCAAACATTAGGAGAGCTAACAGGCATAATGGCTCGTCAAATAGAAGAACTCAAAACCATTGTGGCTATGGATTCCAGAGCCAAACAAAGCCAGCTTATGGAAGATAGAGCGCTTAAGAAGGCTGCAAAAGAGTATGGAAAACACGTGATGAAGGACTTTGCCAAGCCAAGGAAGGCTAAGCGACCACTGAAAAGACTCCCTACACTAGGGCAGAGTGCGTATTAAAGGAGCTAAGAGATGAAAACAGTATCGTATGGATGTTTACTTGTTATCTTGGCCTGTCTGGTTCCGGCGTGTGAAAGTGAAGAGGCTCGAGCCAGGAGGAAGTCCGAAGAGCTTCACAGGCACTTCATGAAAGACTTCGCTAAACCCAGGAAAGCTAAGCGCCCAATGACAAGTCTTCCATCTTTAGGGCAGGGGGTTAAATGACAGACCCAGGAGTTCTTACCGATATTCTAGGTTCACTAGTTAATGCCTTCTCTTTAAAATACAACAGCATTCATGGCTATGCGAGCAGCTTGCTTCGCATACTCATATTGATAGAGCTGACTTTTTTTGGAATCTACACTGCAATAGATGGCGGAGACGTTGTTCGCAGCCTCTTTAAGAAGATTTTGGTTATTGGAGCGTTTCAGTTTCTAGTTTCAAATTATGCGTCACTTGTTGATGTCCTCAAAGATTCCTTTGTTGGCGTTGGACTTTCTGGTCCAACAGGCCCAGGGCAACTTACCCTTTCTACATTTTTAGATCCCTCAGCGATTATTTCGTATGGGTTTACGGTTGTGGGGCCTGTTTGGGATAACGCTGTTTTTACTTTGTTGGATGGACAGGTGTTTACCATCCTTATGAACCTGGCCGTCAGTGTTTGTATCATGGCTTCGTTTATTTGGATTGGAATGCAGATTTTTATGGTTTTAGTGGAGTTTTATATCGTTACAACTCTTGCTGTGATCATGATTCCATTTGGGATATTTAAACCAACCGCATTTCTTGCCGATAGAGCTTTTGGGTCCATTTTTGCTATTTGCATCAAGATGATGGTTTTGGCGTTTGTGGCAAGCGCTGCACTGCCTATGGTTCAAGGACTTTCTTATGCGGATGCCCTGCCTACTTTTAGTCAATCCCTTACCTTATTCATTGGTGTACTAGCGGTAGCCTTAATTATGGCAAAAGCGCCATCTATTGCAGTGAGCATGACGACGGGAAGCGCTGGCTTGGATGCATCCAGCGGGATCATGCAACCGGCTATGGCAGCCCTAGGTGCGGCAGGTTTAGCGGCTAGAGCTTTAGGCCACCTTCCGACACCAGGCGGTTCAGGGTCCAGCCCTATTAAATCAGCCGCCGCCAAAGCAGCATCTCTTACTAAATCCAGTGCGGGGTCAGCATGATGAATAGCTATCGAGCAGAAGAAGGAATGGATACGCCTTATAAAAAGGCAAAACAGGTGTGGGACCAAAGGATAGGTACCTCACGGCAGCAAGCAGCTAACTGGAGACTAGTCTCATTAGGGCTGCTATGTGTGACCTTGTTATTGTCTGCTGGACTCATCTACATGGGGTCTCAGTCAAAGATTGTTCCTTATGTGGTTGAGGTCTCTTCAAGCGGACAAGTAAATGGAATCAGAATGGCTGGAGAGATTGCACAGGCTCCTAGCCGGCACCTCACTCAGTTTGCAGTGAAAACATTTATCCAGTCAGTGCGCTCTTTGCCGTCAGACCCAGTTGTGGCGCGCTCTAACTGGGAAGGATCCTACAGCTACTTAACCTCAAGGGGTGCCTCGATTCTGACAGGTATATTCAATGAAAATGACCCTGTCGCTGAGTTTGGAAAGAAGACCCGTCAGCTTTACATCGACACAATTCTTCCGCTTTCAAATAATACTTTCCAGGCTGAGTGGTCTGAAACTGAGTATGACAAGTCTGGAATTCGCTCCAGTGTTCAGCGAATGAGAGGGGCTTTTACCGTACTGCACAAACTGCCCGAAACAGAAGCTGAACTCCGAATGAATCCGCTTGGTATCTATATCGATAACTTTTCATGGTCTCCAGCAACCTCAGGAGGTAAATAAATGCGATTTAACCTAATCATTACTGTTCCAATAGCATTGTCATTAAGCTGCGCTCATGCATCGCCTATCCAACGCCCCTTTCTGGAAGGACGCAGGATTGTTGTTGAGGAAAAGGCGCCTGAGAAAATCCCTGCGACCGTCTCAGGCAAAAAAGGGGTGAACAACAGACTCACTCTACCAAGCACTCAACCTAAAAACACGGTTTCAGATCCTGTTTCAGTAATCAGGCGCTCTCAAAATGAGGCCAAAGAAAACCCAACCAGTGAGGCGTATTTCAATGCAGCCATGGTTTACGACTTTGAGCCCAATAAGCTTTACCAGGTGTACACAGCACCGTTTCGAATCACTGACATATCGCTTGAGCCAGATGAATCGATTCTCTCAATATCAGGCGGCGACACCACTCGATGGAATGTAACGCAATCTAGCAGTGGCTCTAAGTTAGGGTTTAGGAATCATGTCCTAATAAAGCCAAAACGGGTTGGCTTGCAGACAAATCTCATTATCATGACCAACCGAAGAACCTATCATCTTGAGGCACACTCGGTTTCAAAAGACAGCTATATGGCCAGCATTTCCTGGAATTATTCGAATCCGGATTTATTTTTTCAGAAATCGGAAAGTGTAAAAGAAGATTTCCGAAATCCTCTTGAAGATAAATCGAAATTCCAAAATCTGAATTTCAACTACCACTTTGTCACCAAGAATAAGCCAGCTTGGATGCCCATTAGGGTCTTTGATGATGGCAGTAAGACTTACATCGAGTTTGATGCAAGCAGGCAGTCTAGGGATGCTCCTGGGCTGTACTTCCTGTCCTCTGATGGAGAGCCAGAAGTCATTAACTACAGAAGCCAAGGAAATTTCTACATCATTGATCGTTTGGTGGATATTGCGGAACTAAGGTTGGGGTCTGTAGACCCAGAGGTGGTTGGCATTGAACGACTATAACCAAGATATAAAGCCCCCTGAGCGACCCATACGTTCTATCAGCAAGAACGCTGTCTACACAGTGGTTTCCGTTGGAGTAGCGGCGATTTTACTTGTTATCTGGCTCATACCAACGTCTCCCCAGGCACAAAGAAATAATGGCTTAAACTCTGCCCAGGATGCCTCTCATGCATCTGTTATGCAGAGATTTGACTCCCTTTCAAACATGCCAGAGACATACGATGAGGTTGTCCCCGAGATGGCTCCCGAACCAAAACAGGATGCCGCTGTGACAGCGAAACGGAAAGAGGCTCGGACAGTCGTCACTAGAGAGGTTGGCGCTCTCGCAAATAAAGAGGAAGTGGAAAAGGCGGCTGATGCCGAAATCTCCTTCTTTTCCACTGCGCCCAACTCCGGAAACTTCGATCAGTATCCAGAGCCTGCGTATAGGGGTTCTAGCGCGGGCGAAAACACGATGGTGTTCAATAAAAAGGAAAAATTTCTACGTGGAAATGGTGCTCAGTCACCTGGGATGCTTCAAGGACAAGCCTCAGACACAGTTATTATGCAAGGAACTTACATCAAGGCTGTTCTCTTGTCAGAGTTCAGCACAGAGCTTCCTGGCCCCATCTTAGCGCAGGTAATCGAAAACATCTTTGACTCTAGAACAGGTAGGAACCTGCTCATTCCACAAGGGACTAAAGTAGTTGGTGAGTACAATTCGTCTATCTCGAACGGACAGAATAAAGCACAGGTTGTTTGGACCCGTCTCGTATTTCCAAATACAAGTTCGATTGATTTAGGCAGGATGCCTGGCGTGGATAGGTCAGGATCCAGCGGCTATAAAGGCAAAGTTGACCGTCACTATGGGGAGTTGGCTGTTGGTGTATTGGTCACCAGCTTACTAAGCTCAGGCGTTTCTCTGTCTGCTGGGTCATCAAACCCACACTCCCCTAGCCCCCAAAAAGTTATTTCAAGATCTCTCGGACAGGAGGCAGCCAGAGTTGGAACGAAAATGGCGGAACAGGCACTAGATATTCAACCAACAATCACAATTAAAGCAGGAACTCAGATCAGTATCTTCTCCACTTCGGATTTGAAACTGGCTGTTTACAACAACTAAAAGGGAGGAGGATACATGAAAAAAGTTACATCTATCATATTAGCGGGGGTTCTATCTGTTGGATGCGGTGATATACCATATTCTGATAATACAAGTCGCAAAGTAGAGGGTCAGCAGACCCCTGAAGATAAAGGGGACAGGAAACCCCCAGTCCACACCCCTGATGGCCCAAAAAAACCTGGCGAGATGCCTGGTCCCAAAAACATCACCCACGCCGAAAGCAATGTAAAGCCAAATGCTTCCTTTGAAGCGAAGAATGTCCATGCCTTAGAATGGGATTTGGAAACAGTTCGCCCTGAATCTCCCTGGTTCTCACTAAATGAAGCTAAAAATTACTGTGATTTAAAGGGAAACGAATGGAGGCTGCCAACAGTATGGGAGTTAACTGTCCTGTTTTCTAGACAGCGAGGTGTTTTGGGAGCTACTAAGACCTTTACAACCTGGACCTCCACTGTGACTTATGATGCCTCTGGACAAAAGAAATATTGGTTTGCCGCTTTAGGGGCTCCAGTAGAGTTCAGCTCTAATCATGTTCCTCAATATGCTATTGTCGGGGTCCACTGTGTTCGAACATTGTAAATATAAGTGAAAAATGGATCTCGTCGACAAATTACGTGTTCATGCGTTTGTCGACTTGACTTAGAAACCGAATTCGCTCTAATCAATTAACTGCCTAACCTTAAAAGGATTTTAAAATGCTAAAGATACCAACCCCAAAAGAAACCTCAGTTCTCAAGGTTAAAATCACCTCCTCTACCAAAAAGGAGCTGGATACTTTTGTTTCATATGTGAAATCGGAGCACCCGCACGCCAATCTAGACACTGTCATGGAGGCAATGATTCAAAAAGTCATCCCAAGAGCCGGTGTTGAGGCTAAAAAGTACAAAGCGTTTAAGAACAGCGCCAAATAGCACTTAGGAGCTAGGTGCGGCGTAGTTTTGGCTTCGCCATTAGGGCTATGCCGCCCCAAACCCCACATACTGGCTTTTCCTGAGCAGGAAAAGCCCAGCCTCAAACTGAATACTTGGAGAGTTCAGACCTGAGGCTTAAAGTGGGAACGAGATTTTTCGGTAAAAATAAAATCTTCAGAATTGCCAAATAGTACAATAAGTACTATATTTGTTTGTAGGTATGGTAACAATTGTGCAAAATCAGAGAGAACGAGCCATAGCCCTATTTCGTGAAAGGGGTGGAATTATGCGAACAAGGGAGGTGTTAAAGGCCGGGATTTACCAAAGGACGCTTTATTTGATGCGGCAAGAGGGGGTTATAGAGCCTTTAGCCAGAGGGGTTAATCATTTAGTCGAGATTCCTTTGCCGCCACATGTGGACTTGGTGATAGCTGCCCTAATTGCTCCGAAGTCAACTATTTGCCTGATTTCCGCCTTAGACTTCCATGGAATTACAACTCAAATACCTCATTTCGTTTATTTGGCTGTTCCTAAGGGAACAAAGGCGCCAAAAATACGATATCCTAACGTTCGCATTTTCACTTACTCACTGAAAGATTTGGCAGCGGGGATAACAGAGCACACAGTCGGAAATTTTAAAATCCGAGTATCTTCCCCCGAAAAAACAGTTGTCGACTGTTTTAAGTATAGAAATAAAATAGGGCTAGACGTTGCCATTGAAGCCCTAAAGCTTTGCGTAGAGAGAACGAAAACGTCTCCCGCCAAATTTCTTAAATATGCGCGAATAGCCAAAGTAAACAAAATCATCTCTCCTTATTTGGAGACACTGTATGCCTAGAGAAACAAAGAGAAATATCGAAGAATCTGTTCGTCAGAGACTAAACAATTTGGCAAAAACAAGCGGCAGAGAGCATCAGGATTTGATTCTATCGTACCTGATGGAAAGGTTTTTATACCGCCTTTCTCAGACACGACACAAAAGCACATTCGTACTTAAAGGGGCATTGATGCTTAGGCTGCTTGGCGGTCCATCTCTGTCTCGAGCAACGCGTGATATCGATTTGTTAAGCGAGAAGTCAATAGCGTTAAAACAGGCTCAGCTTGCGATCGAGGAAATTGTAGATATGCCCGTGCCTCCTGATGGTGTTCGGTTTGATCTAAACACATTGAAAGTTACAGAAATACAGGGTGGTTCAAGAGATCGGGGTGTTAGGGCTAGTATTATTGGGCACATAGGCTCTGCGCGTGCGACACTGCAAATAGATATAGGATCGGGCTACCGGGTAGTGCCTCAAGCAGATGCTGTTGAGTTTCCACAACTTCTCAATTTTGGTTCCCCAAGCCTGTTCGGATACACCGCAGAAAGCATCATAGCAGACAAGTTTGAGGCGATGGTTTCTAGAGATGAAACTAATACCAGGTTGAAAGACTTCTATGATATTAGCGTTCTTTTGGAAATTAGACGTTTTGAAGGCGAGATTCTAGAGGCCGCCATTAATGAAACGTTTGGATATTATGGAACGCTGGTTCCTAATTCAACGCCAATATGTTTCCAGAAAGAATTTTATGATAGGAGTGACAAAAAAACTCAATGGAAAACATTTTTGCGGAACAGCAAAATCGAGAGTCCATATTCGTTCCAAGAAGTAGTTTTAAAGGTGAGAGACTTTTTAATGCCTTTATGTTCGGCAATTAACAAAGGAATCGCAGTGATTAAAGTTTGGGAGCCATCGAGTGGTTGGAAATAAACGAATTGGATCTAAATTTGATGATTTTTTAGCGCAAGATGGAACACTTGCTGAAGTAGAAGCTGTTGCGATTAAACGGGTTCTTGCTTGGCAGATTGAACATGCCATGAAGGAAGATAGAATTACCAAGGCTGAAATGGCTGAAAGAATGGGAACAAGCCGCTCTTCTTTAGATAGATTTCTAAACCCTGCCATCACAAGCGTTACACTTCATACAATGGGCCAGGCCGCTGCAGCACTTGGAAAAATCCTTCATATTGAATTACTAGACGCGCCAATGGGGCTAACGGCGCATATCTAAGTCTGATTTCTCATATTTCAGGCTCCCTTTTGACCAACATGTTGATGCGTGTTAGACACACATCAAATACTAAGTATTTATAGTCAAGTTGTCATTAGGAAATATTCATGAATAAATCATATTTTTCGATTCTCGTTTTTGGTTTGCTGCTTCAAATCGGATGTTCTAATAATAACGAGGCTCCAGTAGAGCCAATCAACGATAAGCAAGAGCAATTAAATGAAACGCCAGAACAATTAAAAGCAACTCTTATACTAGCTGAGATAAATTCACCTGAACAGATCCAACAAATTCCTTTAGAATTCCACGAGAAAAACTCTGAAGGAATTTCTTTCATAGCCTCGAAAAACATGGCTTACATGAAAGAAAATACAAGATATAAGGCAATTATAATATTCAATCCAAAACATGCTTTAATCAAAAAGGTTGAATCGGTTTTTCTTAGTTGGGCGCGCACATCAGATCCTGTTGATCCTAAATTAGGTAAGCCTATCACATCACAATATCCGATATTTCCAAGTAGAATAAGTTTAATAGAGCAAATAAACTCGCAAGAAATAACATTCACATTCTCTTCAGGCCATCTTACGTTTACACCTCCTAACTGTGAAGATAAACCTGGTTTATTGGTCATTGGGTTTTACCAAGAATCTACCCAAAAAACACCTAAAGAGGTCTTTCTCGCAGCAATTAACTTAACTCCCGTCTGCCCTGATAAGTGAGGTCAAGTTAGATATCTGGAATTATAGACCTTAAGCTTACATGACCTAAGGCATTAGGCAAAACGTTAAGAGCACATAACCTTCTGGAACTGTGCATGGAGCTTCTCTATCTGTTGGAGCAACCCAATTTTTCGGATTTATTCTTCCCTTACTCTCGTCATAACAACCCCATTCTGGATAAGTACCCTCGTGAAAATTCTTAAATTTTATATGTAAATCATCAGGGAAGCATTTTTCAGCCCAAGCCCATCTTTCGATAGCCTCAGCTTCCGTTAGTCTATCGTAGCATCTTATTGGGCTCATGATGGCATTTACCTGAAACGATACAATCAAACTAAGGATCACAAATTTTATCTTCATGCCTCTCAAACGCTTTAAGAACTCTATTCATTCTGCTTGACCCCAGATCTCACTTATGATCTAATCGAAACAAGTCATACATCATAATGTTCCTTATGTTGTATGGTTGTGAATAGAAGCTAGGAGCTGCGATGACAGACACCCTGATTATCCACCCTGAAATCATGCAACATAATGTTTTGCAGGAAAATCACACCCAAAACTCTTTTGTTAAGTGGTTAACTTTTTATCTGAAGGAAGAGGTTTACGGTATTCAGTCCAAGCACACGCTTGAAGCCAAGGTTCTGGACTGTAAAGGCTTCATTGATTGGTTCCAAAAATATAATGGCCACACTGAGATCTCAGATTGGCACCCAAGAGATACCCAGGGCTATCTTTCACATCTTGAGAACTTAGGTCGAGCTGCTTCCACTATTAATAGGGTCTTTGCCTCGCTTCGCCGGTTTGCACGTTGGGTTCATGAGCAACCACACTCGCCCCTTCTAAATGGACTACCTACAAAAGGCATTAAGGAGATTTCTGTATCAGAGCCTGATTGCAAAAAGCTTTCTCAAAGAGACATGCACAAACTCTTCAAGGCTGCCGATAACCTGGTCTCTATAGAGTCGCGAAAGAACGCCAGGCCAAGGCGCGACAGAGCCATCTTATCATTGCTGTATTATACGGGGCTTCGCGTCTCAGAACTGACAGTCTTAACGCTTCGACAATACAAGGAACGCTACCTGCATGAAGTAAAACGAAAAGGAAAAACTCGAAGCAAGGCGGTTTATTTACCATCTGCCTGCAGAGCCCCGCTTGAAGACTACATCCAAAATGAACGAGTTAATGACATTGATGCCAGCAATGCGTTGTTTCTATCCAGCCGAAGCAAGTCATTCATGGACCGTGTTCAGGTATTCAGAAGTCTGCTTAAAATAGCTGATGAAGCGAATAAGCATTCCAAAGACAACAAAATACAAATCCACCCTCATCGCTTAAGACATACCTTCGGTGCGGAACTGCTCGAAAAAACGAAGAACCACACTGAGGTTCAACAAGCTCTTGGGCATACCAGTCTTAAGTACGTTGGGCGCTATGTGAGAAAAACCCAAGAAGAGCGTGAAGAGATGCTGGAGGAGATTGGTCGTCAATTAGCTTAAGTCTTCCAAAACCGCTTTTCAGAGCATACATTGCGTATGGTACTAGCGGCGTGTTTGGAACCAGAGCTGCAAGTAGCAAACTCTCTTGGCAGTTATGCTCGGCATCAACCCGAAAAGACACTGCTGTATCAGACAGTCCAGAACCATATGGCCGCATTTTTTGCTCATTGTGAAGCTTCTGAACGCTCTGTGCCCTCATTCATTAAAGAAGAATTCGACGCCTTTTTGCACTGTGGTATTTTAGCTCATGGCTTTGCTCGCGTTTACTGCAAAGAGTGTCGTTACGATCGATTGGTAGCCTTCTCTTGCAAGAAACGCGGCTTTTGTGGCTCCTGCATGGCTCGCCGGATGAGCTCAACCGCTGCCCACCTAGTGGATTCAGTCATCCCAGTTATTCCAACACGCCAATGGGTTTTGAGCGTTCCATCGCCTCTGCGCTACCTGATGGCTTACGACAGCAAGGCGCTTAACAAGGTGATTAATACCTATACCAGCACTATATTTGGGTGGCTTCGGAAAAAAGCCGTGCAAGCCGGGGTGACCACAGAAGCTTGCGCTGCACAGCCGGGTGCAATCACATTTGTCCAACGCTTCGGGTCTGCCTTGAACCTCAACGTTCATCTCCACGGCCAATTCTCAGATGGCGTTTTCGTAAAAGACGAAGCCGGCCAGGTGCTGTTCCACAAAACACCTGCCCCTACCCTGAAGGAAATACGGGTCATCACCGAAAAAGTGGCCCGCCGTATGCATAAATGGCTTCAAAAACGCCTCCAAGAAACTGGCGGAGAAGATGCCTTGAGCCAAGATCAGCCTTTGCTGGCCACTTGTTACACAGCTTCGCTGCGCTATCTGACCGCTCTTGGAGCTAAAGCAGGTCGGCCACTGATGCGGGTTTTTGAAGGGATCTCAATATCTGATGGCTCCAGGGAAGAACGCACCGTTGCCGGCTTCAACCTACACGCCTCTATTGCCATCGCCGCCGAGGATCGCCAAGGCCTCGAACGACTCTTGCGCTACATGGGGCGCTCTCCCCTATCCGAAGACAGGCTTTCGCAAAG
>JAESQZ010000183.1 GCA_016764955.1 Deltaproteobacteria bacterium
AAGCTGAGAAACAGTGCTTTTGATTTCATCTAGCTCGTATCAACGATTGAGCTTAGTTGATTCTTCCCCATGGGTTGGGGTTATCATCACATAAGTTATGTACTTAGATTTTTTTGGTTTGGATGAAGAAGCGTTTACGATGACGCCAAATCCCAAATTTATTTATTGGACGCGTCAGCACGAGTCAGCTGCAGAAGCTTTAACCTATGGTATTACGGGCCGTAAAGGCTTCTTGATGCTGACTGGTGAAGTGGGCACTGGCAAGACAACTATTTGTCGCGAGGTCATGAACCGAACACCAGCAAAAACAGAAATAGCGGTCGTGTTGAACCCGCTTCAATCAACCGAAGGGCTTTTGAAAGCTATTATGACAGATTTCGGCCACTCTATTGGCTCACTAGGTTCCAGTGAAGAAATGATTACGGCCTTTAATCATTTTCTTTTGAAGAAAACCGCTGATGGCCATAATGCTGTTTTATGGATAGACGAAGCGCAAAATTTGTCTTTTGAAGCTTTGGAGATGATCCGGCTTTTATCTAATCTTGAGACCGACGATAAAAAACTTTTACAGATTGTTTTAGTGGGTCAGCCTGAGCTCGAAGTTCTTTTGGATGAATATCGTCTCAGGCAACTTAACCAGCGTATTAGTATTCGTCAAAGACTAAGTGCTCTTAATTTTGACGAGCTCTCTCAATATATTCAGCATCGTTTATTTATTGCTGGTAATCGCCAAAATATCCACTTTGAACATCGAGCCCTTAAACATATTTACAAATACACACAAGGTTCTCCTCGTTTAACAAACGTGCTGTGCGACAGGGTACTGCTAGCAGCTTATTCGAATAGAACGCGGCAGATTAATCATAAGCTAATTAAAGAGGCCTATCGGGATTTAGGTTGGAGGTCATAGATGTCAGTTATATTGAACGCCCTTAGGAGTGATAAAAAGCCGAACCCATCGAAAAGTAGTGTGCAATGGGCTCAAAGTGAGAGCACTCACCACTTTCGCTTTCCAGCTCGCAAATTTGTTTTAGGGCTAATTGTTTTTGGAGTCGTGAGTTCAGGCTTATTTGGCTATTTCTTTTGGTTTCAAACGCCCCCGCCAGTTGCTCAACTTGTGGCGCAAATTCCCAAGCCAGTCCCAGTCAAAATTAATTACGAAGAGAATGCTCAACGAGCCTTTGTGCAAGGGGATTATGCTGCGAGCATTGAAAATTACAAAATGGCATTAGAGAAGGCAGCTGATAGTTGGGTGTTGTTGAATAACCTTGGGCTTTCTTTAGCAAAATCGTCCCAATTTGAAGAAGCAGAAGCCTATTTTCATAAAGCCATCGCTGCCAATGTTCAGTGCGCCTCTTGTTATAACAATTTAGGCGATTTGGAGATGAAGCGTAATCTTTGGGCAGAGGCCCAGCTTTACTATCAAAAAGCAGCTCGTGTTCAGCCTGATTATGCTGATCCGTATTTTAATTTAGGCGTTTTATACGAAAAAAAGGGTGAATTAGGGGCAGCTGAAGACGCCTACGCGAGCTTTTTAGAATATAGTGCTGATCAAGACTCGCCCATTTATCGTAAGGTCTTAAAAAGATTACGAGAAATCGGCGTGGAGTAAAGTCACCCTGGCGCAGGCCAGGGTCTAGCTGGCATCCAGCTCGGGCAATTGATACATAATAATCGGCCGATATGGCTATAAATTTGGGGGTGTATCTATATGAGTGACAAACTACCGCCAATTGATGATAAAGGGGGTCCGCCTCCTGGTGGACAACAACAAGCGCGAAGATCTACCTTGCAGCCGGACTCGAAGAGAGAGCCCCAAGGTCCAGTGAATTCTTTTAATGGTGGTGCAACAACACACCAACAGTTAGGATCGGAACCCTCTCATTTTCAACCTAATGGTGTAGCTCGCAGGCCAACACTGAGGCCAGGTGACCCAGGGCATCTGCCAACAATGGAAACTGCGCCATCGAGACGACAGCATCGAGGGGCTCGGGAGCTGCAGCAACAGCTTGCTCAGAGAATGCAACAGCAGATAGAGGCTCAAGCACAAAGGAGTCAAGCCGATGCGGCTATGCATAAAAGGGCTAGATTGACGATGGATGCTATTGGTATCGGCAAAAAAAACGATTTAGATGATGCAGCAAAAGACCGTGAAATAGCAAAACTAATACAGCAATATGATGGCCCGGAAGATAAACAGCAATTGACGAAAGAAGTAATGGGTAGAGTTCGAATGATACTTCAACATATGCAAATGAGGGCTGGCACAAGAACTTCGAAAACAGCAGTTGTAGAGCAACAACAGCCACAACAGGCTGGTGCCGGTGCGGCTGCCTCTTCGTCATCTGCGATAGAGCAGCAACAAACGGGGGTTAAGTTGCCTCCTATAAAACCACCTGGCGGGAAAAAGTAGAGTTACCATAAACCTGGCGATGATGTAGGAGGGGGGGTGATATAAACCCAGCCCTGTCGGGCTGGGCTGTGGCACCTACACCCACATCCGTGGGCGAAAGTTGTTTTTAGCTAATCTACGCCATCACAGCGAGGATTTCATCTTCGCGCATAAGCATATGCTCGACGCCTTCGATAGTCACTTCCGTACCAGCATATTTTCTAAAAAACACTGTTTGGCCTTCTTTAACATCCATAGCCATCAACTGGCCATTCTCAAGTGTTTTACCTGGGCCACATGCAACAACTTCTCCCTGCATCGGCTTTTCTTGAGCATTATCTGGGATAATAATGCCGCCGGCTGTTTTCTCTTCAGCATCCAAACGTTTGACCAATACACGATCATTCAAAGGCTTAAACTTCATCTAAGACTCTCCTTATTATTTTTTAGCAAGACAAGCAGACAATGATTTCTTATTCAGCGTACGCAAAGCACGAGTTGAAATCTTCACGCGCACATATCGGCCAGTTTCAACGTCAAAAATACGTTTGTTTTGCACATTCGCTTTAAGCTTGCGTTTGGTCTTAATATTAGAATGAGACACGCGATTCCCATTCATCCAGGACTTACCGGTAAGGGTACAAACTGCCATAAAAAACTCCTTGAATGGCCGGACTATAGCACCTTCCCAAAAATCAGCAAGTCTGCTATTTCCAAGGTCTTCCATTTAAATTTTATTAATTTATATGATGATTAGAACTATCTGTAGGTTTCTTATGTACAATATAACTATGCTTCGTTTATTTTTGCTTACTCTCATTTTATTAGTGGGTTGTAGCAAAGAAACGCCAACACCCCAGGCCAGTGAACAGCCTGAAGAACCAACCGAGCTGACTACCGAACAAAAAGTAGCCCTCACAAAGCAATGTTTCCCGGCCTACAAAGAGCAGTCAGAACGCTCTGTTGGCTATTTTAGAGATATTAGAGCCGAATGCTTCGAAAACCGCCCCGAGCAGCTCTCAGAAGCTGAAAGCCTGATTTGGGCCCTTAAAACTGACCTAGACCACTTCCCCATTGATGCCCTAAGCATTGAAAATTATGACACCAGCGAGCCTGCCATCAAAGACCTCTTTGACAGCTACCAAAAGCTCCAAAACACACTGGCGTTCTGTCGTACCGAACGAATCTTTGCAGGCGAAGGCCCTACTCCAGATGACAGCTTACTTTTGCACGCAGTGGGAGATGTATTTGGAGCCAGTTCTGGCCTGGAAGGCAATCAGCAAGCCAACACGATCCCTTACCGAACCAAGCTTCTCAAGCTAATTCGTGACCAACTTAAAAGTCACGCTTATATCGCAGACGAGAAGCAAGCTCGGCCCTGCTACGAACCAAAATTCAGAATCCTTCCCAAAGGCAAAAGCCCTAGGCCAGACTTATCCCAAGATCTTTTAGCAAAACTAATTAACCAGTCTGAAGACGCTGAAAAGTTTATGACCGTCTTTAAACAGGGCGATCTAAACGAATCACGCAAGATCTTGATTAAGCAGCTAGCTGAAACAAAGGCAGGCGAATCTCTTTTCTTGCCAGCAGGCTGGACCAAGCATGCAGTCCTCTATCAATTCACCAAACAGAAAAACGGACAAATCGCATTTAGGATCTTTAACAGCGGTGAAGGAATCAACACCTACCACACTGAAAGACGATATGGCTTTCAAACAAAATTTTTCCCATTTGTTGAAATAACGGATATCGACCAAGACCGCATCACCAGCTTTGTATTCTTAAAAGCTTTGCAAGAAGTTGCTGAGCCTGGTGTCTACGGTAGCAAACCAGAAGATTTCTATGAAAAGCTACTCACTGCTTTAGGTGGAAAATCTCAACAAATCCAATATGATGCTTCAGAATTTAAAGACCCTCAGCAAGCTGGGACCTGTACCTACTTCCCCACAACTTGGCTATTAAGTTCTTCTGTCAGCCAGTTTTCACCATCAGAAGCTGACCAAGAAGCAGCTGCACAAATCGAATTTTTAACCGCTGCTCAAAGCCTCAAACGTTTTGCTGCTCAAAAAAGAAATTGGAACGAAGCACAGCTTAGCCTGCTCAGAAAAGGACTTGCGTTTGTATCAGAATCAGCCGCTCGAGACTTTCAAGACGATGTTATCGACTATGGCGGCCTTCTATCAATGGCTGACCTTGGAGCTAATGTTCAAGAAACCATTATCGTTGCAGACGATGAGCTTGGAAAAGCCCAAGCAAAAGCAGCTGCTACTTTCAAAACAGCAGACTTTCAAAAAACTGGTTTACCCAACATTGCCACTAACCTACTCGCTAAAGACGAAATCCGCGCAGGCCAAACATACCGCCAAGCTGAAATTCCGACGTTTGATTTCAACCAAGATTTAAGCCAGCTTTATCAAAAACTAAAAAACTCAGTGTTTTCTCAAAAACACCAATGGGAAAAACTTCGCTACAATTCGTCTAATGCCGAAGTCGTCATCAACACCATCGAGGAGCTTGCACTCAAGCTGCCATTAGAACAATCTATTTGGCAAAGGCAAAGGCACAATCCTAATAACTCAATTCAAGCCTTATCCAAAATTTCTGAACTCTATCTTTTTCTTCTGCTTAAACAAGTTGAAGATAAACAACGTGACCCAGACAAAATATCTGGCGTTAATTACCTCACCACACTCAAGCTACTCACAGTAGCTGATTTGATTAATCAAGAATTTATTAATAATATTCAGCCTAAGCTTCCTCCCATGTTTCAGCCGAAAGCAGGCGTCATATTATCTG
>JAESQZ010000184.1 GCA_016764955.1 Deltaproteobacteria bacterium
GATTTCTTGAGACAAAGCTTTAAGGCCTTTCAAATCAGAATCTGATATTCTTTGGCTCGTTTTGACTTCAATAGCTCAAAAGAACGCCCTCTATCAACATTGCCAGCAAGCGAATTAACAACACCGACATCGAAAAAATAAAATTTTGCTTTAGAAATAGCCTTTCTATGAGGTGTCTGTAAAGGCTCCAGCATTCTGCCTATCAGAGTATCTTCCAAAATATAATAATGTTCACGCACGGTTCTTGCAGGAACCTGTGAGTCACTTGCAACGGATTCGAAGTTCAGAACTTCGCCACTTGAAAGTGCGGCCCTTTGTAAAAATCTTGAAAAATCTTCTATATTGCGCGCAAGGGCTTCGGCTTTAATCTCTTCACGCAAGTAATCGCCCACATAGTCCCTCAGCTCTCCCTCAGGATCATCTGATAAGTAAACTGGTGGAAGCATGCCATATTGAAGCCCGCGCTCTAAATCAAACTCTTTGATTTCAGCAGACACCAATGGATATAGGCGCCGTGTCTTAGCACGTCCAGCCATCAGCGATGTATGAGTTCGCTTAAGCTTTCTCGCACTACTGCCTGTTAGCAAAAATCTCACCCCATACTCTTCAATCATGAGATGAACTTCATCCATCAAACGGGGCAATTTTTGTATTTCATCTATGACGATTAATTCACGCTTACCTGGTTTGATAGACTCACGAATTAAAGAAGGGCGGCGTGAAAGATCTAAAAATGTATCTGATTCTAAAAGGTTATAAACCCTATCAGCCTGTATTTCATTGCGAATAAGAGCACTTTTGCCGGTTCGCCTAGGGCCAAGCAATAAAACGCTCTTTTTTTCAAGGTTTAGCTTGATTTTACGCGGCAGATACATAGTTCTATACTTAGCAAGATTTTAGAATTCCCGCAACTCAATTGCGGGTTTTCATCAAATTCCCGCATCTAGCATGCGGGAATCGCAACGCTGGTTTTTATGGATTTTGGTGCCCAGGGGCGGAATTGAACCACCGACACGAGGATTTTCAGTCCACTGCTCTACCAACTGAGCTACCTAGGCGTGCAAGCTTAATTGCCTCGCTTTTCAGCGAAGGTCAACCGGTTTTCTTTCTAAATTTGAAGTGGCGATATATTATGGATACCAGCCTTCGCTGGTATGACAATGCTGGGGTTGTTTTTTAAGAAATTTACGATAGATAGAAAGAACAGTTGTTTTTGCAACTGGACAGCTGGCCGAGCGGTTGAAGGCACCTGATTCGAAATCAGGCAAACCTGCAAGGGTTTCGGGGGTTCGAATCCCTCGCTGTCCGCCAGCCTTTTGGAGAGGTGGCCGAGTGGTTGAAGGCGCACGACTGGAACTCGTGTTTAGTGTAACCCACTAACGAGGGTTCGAATCCCTCTCTCTCCGCCAGGCCGCTTTGCAAAGCTCGCCTGTTTCAAACCCCGTCAGGTCCGGGAGGAAGCAGCGGTAGAAACGGGTGAATTTGTGCGAAGTGGCCTTTTTTGATTTTTGGGTGATTAAAATATCATGTCCTACCTGGTTCTAGCTCGAAAATGGCGGCCCCAACGCTTTTCAGAAGTGGTTGGTCAAGAGATTATTATAAAAACGCTTAGCCGGGCTCTATCGAGCGGCCGAATCGCACATGCGTTCTTATTTACCGGCAGTCGAGGTGTTGGCAAAACGACACTCGCTAGACTCTTAGCCAAAGCATTTACCTGCGAAAAAAGCATCAGCCCAGAGCCCTGCGGCACTTGCACTCACTGTGAATCTATTGGTTCTGGGCAATCTGCCGATATCATCGAAATCGACGGAGCCAGTAACACTGGGGTAGATGATGTTCGGGCACTACGAGAGCAGATTCGCTATTTACCCGTCAGCGCTCGGTTTAAAATCTTTATTATCGATGAAGTCCACATGCTTTCGACCAATGCTTTTAACGCATTGCTTAAAACACTCGAAGAACCACCTGAGCATGTTAAGTTTATCTTCGCGACTACAGAAGCCCATAAAATCCCAGTCACGATTTTGTCCCGCTGCCAGCGCTACGATTTTAAACGAATCAAAGTATCGGTCATCATAGACCGCCTCAAAGTTGTTTTGGCCGAAGAAAATATTCAAGTTGATCCTGAAGCTTTGCTTTTAATCGCCCAAAATGCCGACGGAGGTATGCGCGATGCTTTAAGTTTATTAGATCAAGTCATTAGCTTCTCTGGCAATAATGCAAGCCTTCAAGATGTTATTGATATCTTAGGTCTAATCGATCGACGCATTGTAAGCCGAATCACACAAGCTATACTAGAAGGCAATTCCAAGCAGGTCTTAGAGTTTGTCGAAGAAGTCTCAAATTTAGGCTACGACACCAAACAACTTCTCGACGAAATTGGTCTAGAAATTCGAAACCTATGTCTATCTGCTGCAACTGGCTCTATTGCTGGTTTGGCCGATCTCACTGAAGAGCGCGTTCAAGCTATTAACGAGCTAGCTGCGCAGCATGAATTACTGGATTTACAGCGTCTATTAGATATTTCGCTTAAAGCATCTAATCAATTATCAGCCTCCGAACACCCTAGATTTGTCTTAGAACTAGCACTACTCAAAATGGTCGAAAGACCAAAGCTCCATCAGATTTCTGAAATCCAAAAAGCCATCCAAAAGCTTGAATCAATGGGACAGGGCACTTCAGCAACAATAATAACCAAAACAGAGCCAGTCTCCAAAAACACTTGGAAACACTTTGTTAGTGCTATGGCTAGCTCAATGCCAATGATTAGCCATCACCTAGAGCACGGCCGCTACAATGGCAAGGGCAAAGTAGAATTCGACCAAAAGCTACACTTTTCGAGAATCCAAGCAGCGGCCCAAAGTAAAGACTTCCAAGAGCACTGCAAACAGCACCTAGGTTTAGTGCCTGAAGTGACACTTAGTGAGAGCATTCATGTTGCGCAGCAAACAGTTATCAAGCAAGAGCAGCAGAGCATTGAAGAAAAAGCTCGTAATAATCCAGCTGTTAAACAAGCTTTGTCTGTTTTAGGTGGTGAGATTAAGGCAGTTAGGAAGGCTTAAGATTGTCATACCAGCCTTCGCTGGTATGACAACAGGAGGTTTAGCCCCTGCCAGCCCTTAAAATGCCTTGAAGAGGGTGCTGACTTGGTGGCCCATATTGAATCGGAATCTCTTTTGGTTTCGTAGATTTAACCGCTTTACGGCCTGGTTTTCCAGGCTCTTTTTGAGGGGCTGGCTCGCGGCGCCTCATTTTAGTTGGGGGAGGGCCATCTTTGGGCAGCACGCCTTCTTGAGCCAAAGCTCTTAACTTGCCATCTACTAAAGATAAAAATGCCTCTAAATCACCCCGAGTAGCAAGTTGAGCCTCAATCCAACGCAAAGGGCCTTTTTTAGGGGTCATCTCATAAAGCGCTCTCGCTCTAGGCGATAGGCCAGTGTCTTTATCTAAAAAGTTACCTACTTTATCGCCTACTCCCACTAAGCCCATCAGCGGGTTTTGAGCCAGGTAAATTCCACAAACTGTCACATCGC
>JAESQZ010000185.1 GCA_016764955.1 Deltaproteobacteria bacterium
CCCTGGCCTTCGCCAGGGTGACAAAATAATCCTCTGCCCCCTGGCCCAATTCCACCTCGACAACTGCCGAAATATATTTCGCTATAATTTCCCCGAAAGCTTTGATTGGGAAAAACACTTCCCCGAAGCAACGCATAAAATACGCCATGTTGAGCATCAAACCAAATTTTGGCGCCTCATGTTTGATAACTTGTATCTGATTCAAGAACTTAGAACACCGCATGCGAACACGTCCGGCCTCGGCCATTGAGGTAAAATTCACTTAGAATTTCAAAAGCCCTTCTGAGGGCTCTAAAAAGGCATTCGAGCGTTTAAATTGCTCTAGGCAAGTATGATAGTGAGAGTAGTCAATGCTGGCGCTAAAAGCCTGTGCTTTGCAGAGCATTTTAATGTAAGGGTCCGGGTCTGATTGTCTGCTGAGTCGTCGAAGTGTTAGTAAGTAATCCTCACGGAATACTGTTGGAATAATAATTCGTGCTTCTTTTGTATGAACCAGCTCGGCATTCATCATGATACGTGCAAGTCTGCCATTTCCATCTAAAAATGGGTGGATTTCAGAAATCATAAACATCATAAATATGGAGCGTTTAATTCCAGACTCGATGGTTTGGTAGATATCGAAACCTTTAATGAGTGTCCCTTTAACAAGTTCAGGTTCCACAAAGACTGTATTGCCAGCTCGGTTTGTTATTTCTTTGAATTGGCCAGGTTCTTTGGAGTTTCTAGAAGATAAGATAGTAGCGTGTCTACTTTGTAGAAGATGAAATAGGTTTTCAATAGATTGAGGAACCTGGTTCATTTCTTGCAAATTCGAGACAATTTGAAAAGTTCCTAAAATGTCGTGTGAATCTCTAGGTCTGCTTGGATTTACCTTTCCTTCAAAGGCGATTTTTTCTGCTTCTTCAATTTCAAACTTAGTACCCTCGATGTAGTTTGAGAAGTAAGCATCAAAGAAAGCGGCATTCCTAAATTCTTTATCGGTTAGGCTATGGCTTTTATGAATCGAAATGACTGTGGAATAGAGACTGGCTGCAAGTTTCCCAAAGAGTTCAACTCGAAAGGGATCAAAGGCGAGTCCGGCGGCTCTTGCCTGTCCGACTTTAGACTTGAGTAAGTTTGCCTCTTTTGTTCCAGCGAGGCTTCCAATAATCTTATCGAGTATTTTAAATTCGTTTTTCAATTGAAGCTTATTTGCTAGCAGTCTTGCTTTGTCTCGAATTTTATTAATTTCTTCGATGCCATGTATCCGGTATAGTTTGTCTAGATACTCTTCTATGAATTCACGAGAGACTGTTTTAGATATGCCACCTCTGTTTTTAGAGGGCTGCAAGTTTTCCAGCAGTGCGCGCTCTCGAGAGGCGTAGTGGAGGTCTTCAACAAAAGGATTATCGCTATCTTGTGCGCCAGGCCCTTTTAAAAGTCGAATCGTGACCGAAGGTAATTTAAAATTTTTAGTGTATTGGTAGGTTAAAATGAGAAATCCAGATTGATGAGATGCGCGTTCAAGTGCACTTCGGTGGCTAATTATGGCCCCAGGAAAAAATTCGCTTAAGATATGAAATAGATTTCTGTGAATAATATTTTGAACTGAGTCTTCTAGATTAGAAGTATAGAGCCTAGGGGCTATTTTTTTAAGCTGGCCAGCTTTAACCGCTCTGTGTATACCTTGCGACACACGACTCTTGGAAGACCCAAAGATAATCTCCGGCCACTTAGAATGTGAAAATTTGTCCATTAACTGGCTCCTAAGTACTATATATGTCAATAGTAGTAAGATAAACGCTGGTTTTTGTCAAATTTAGTCGAATAATAAGGGTGATCGCTTTGTTGAGCTCAGATCGTTTAAATCTTCTATGCCGCCTCAAACCAATCGAACAACGATGGTGCCAGCGGCGCTTAGGTCAATCTTCACCTTTTTAGCTTTTTTGCCTTTGAGCTTGAGCAAGATTTCAGCAAGCGGCTTTTTGACCTCGTGCTGGATCACTCGGGCCAAAGGCCGTGCGCCAAGGGCTTTGTCGTAGCCTTTTTTGCTTAAGTATTCGCGGGTTTTTTTGCTCACATCTAGCTTCAAGCTTTGCTCAGCTAGTTGGCCTTCAAGCTCGTTTAAGAATTTATCGACAATTTGAGCCATGGCTTCGGACTTGAGCGGCTCAAATGAAACGCGGGCGTCTAGCCTATTTCTAAATTCAGGCGAGAAGATCCTTTTAAACGCTTTCTCGTCAGCGCCGAAATTATCACGATCACCAAAGCCAATCAGCGCTCGTGACAGTTCTTGGGCGCCGACGTTACTGGTCATGATCAAAATCACATGCCTAAAGTCTGTTGGGCGGCCATTATTATCGGTGAGCTTGCCGTAGTCCATGATCTGCAACAGCATGTTGAATAAATCAGGGTGCGCTTTTTCAATCTCGTCTAATAATAAAACAGAATGAGGGGTTTGATGGATAGAGTCTGTGAGCAAGCCGCCTTGTTCATAGCCGACATAGCCTGGTGGCGCGCCAATTAGTCTACTAATCGTGTGGCGCTCCATGTATTCGCTCATATCGAAGCGCACAAAGGCAATGCCTAAGGCTTGGGCGAGTTGCTTGGCCACTTCGGTTTTGCCAACGCCACTGGGGCCTGTGAACAAAAACGCTCCCAAAGGCTTTTCTGGCTCACGCAGGCCAGCTCGTGCAAGCTTTACGGCAGAAGCAACTTCTGAGATGGCTTTACCCTGCCCAAAGATAACTTGGCCGAGCTTGCTTTCCAAATCGAGCAGGAGCTCCCGGTCATCTTGGCTGATTTGCTTCGGCGGCACTTGAGCCATACGTGCAACGGTTTCTTCGATGTCTTTTTCTGAAACAGTTGCTTTTTTTTTGCCTTTGAGCTTTAAGCCTGCTGATGCTTCGTCGATTAAATCAATGGCTTTATCGGGAAGTTTTCTATCCTGCAGGTATCTCATGGATAAACTAACAGCAGCCTGCAGGGATTTGGCGCTGATTTTGACTTTGTGAAAAGATTCATACTTAGGCTTTAAGCCTTGCAAGATTTGTAGGCAGTCTTCTTCGTTGGGCTCTTCGATGTCAATTTTTTGGAATCGTCTGACTAAAGCCCGGTCTTTTTCAAAGTATCCACGATATTCTTTGTAGGTTGTTGTGCCAATTACTCGGATTTTGCCGCTGGACAAAATGGGTTTTAAAAGATTAGAAGCATCTGGACCGCCACCTGACGAAGCGCCAGCGCCCACTAGATTATGAATCTCATCGATTAATAACAAAGAGCCAGGCTTATTTTCCAAAGCACGCATGACGGCTTTAAAGCGGTTTTCGAAATCACCTCGATAACGAGTACCTGCTAACAAGAGGCCCATATCGAGCGAATAAATCGAGCAGTCTTTAAGAGATTCTGGCACATCGCCATCGATAATTTTCTGAGCCAAGCCTTCTGCGATGGCTGTTTTACCAACGCCGGCCTCGCCAATTAAAATAGGGTTATTTTTTCGGCGTCGCAGTAAAATATGCGTCACACGTTCGAGTTCTTTTTCGCGCCCAACCAACAGGTCCAGCTCACCATCTTCGGCCTTTTCAGTGAGATCAATTGTGAAATTGCTAAGCGGATCACCTTGAAAAGAAGCATCTTCATCGAGCTCATCAGCGTCACTGGCATTAGAAACTAATTCCAAGCGAGTAAGTCCTGCTTTAGCGAGAAAATACAGAGCAGGCGATTCTGGTTCTTCAAATATAGCTACCAGAATGTGCGTGGGTAAAACTTCACTGCGTCCAGAAGAATGCGCCTGAATCGTTGCGCGCTCTAAGACCCTTTGAAAGCCCAGGGTTGCTTCAATTTTGTTTTGATTAGGATCGAAAACGATTTTTTCAAGCTCAGTTTCCAAATAGGCATCTAGGTGAGTCTCTAATTTGTTGGTATTAACTTCACAGGCTTTT
Source organism: Deltaproteobacteria bacterium (assembly GCA_016764955.1). GTDB lineage: Bacteria > Myxococcota > UBA727 > UBA727 > JABDBI01 > NORP243. Next base: position 3,924 of record JAESQZ010000185.1, read on the forward strand.
AAAAGCGCTTTAATCTCTTTGTCGCGTGCCAACATGAGGGCAAGATGCTCCACCGTCGCAAACTCATGGCCACGCTCATGGGCATCATGAAAAGAGTTTTGGACAACGGATTCGGCTTCAGGGCTCAACATTCAGGCAAATGCTCCTTGAGAATTTCCACACCACGCTCTAGCTCTGAGTCGGTGACGCAAATCGGCGGGCAGGCAATGAGTTTGCCACCAAAGCCTTTGCTAAGCAAGAG
>JAESQZ010000186.1 GCA_016764955.1 Deltaproteobacteria bacterium
GAAGAAATAATTGTCCCCGAATTTGGCAAAAGTGTTGCTGAACTGGGCTGGATAAAACGTGCAGAAAAAATTAACTCCAAATTCCAGGTAGATCTTGTACTGCCTACTTTCGCGCTGCGTAGTGAGCGTGAGTGTGCCGCTAAGGTAAAAGAGGCTGCTATTTTACTAACGTCTGCTGGTATGGAAGTTGAGCTTAATGTTTTCGCTGAAGTTCAACCGGCTGTGAAGCAAAGCATCAAAAAAGAAGGCATTGCCGATATTCGAAATGTGATTTTAGTAGTCTCAGGCAAAGGCGGAGTCGGAAAAAGCACCGTGGCGGCTAATCTTGCTCAGGCTTTGGCAAAACTTGGTTGCCGAACAGGGCTGTTAGATGCTGATGTTTATGGCCCCTCTGTTCCAACGCTTTTTGATATTTCTAAAGATGCTGAAATCTTTGGCATCAAAAAAGAGGGTAGCTCTGAGAACTACATGATTCCCTTGGAGAAAAATGGCATCAAGCTTATGAGCCTTGGGTTTTTGGTAGATACAAGTGCTGCTATGATCTGGCGTGGCCCCATGATTGCCTCTGCTGCCATGCAGATGTTTTATAATGTTGCCTGGGGAGATTTAGATTACTTGATCGTTGATATGCCCCCTGGAACAGGTGATATTCACCTAACTATTTCGCAAAAAGTAACCGTTGCTGGCGGGATTATTGTCTCTACGCCTCATGAGCTAGCACTTGCTGATCTTCGTCGTGCTAAAGCCATGTTGGATAAAGTGAGTATTCCGATTTTTGGGCTTGTCGAAAACATGAGTTACTTTAAGTGCGACGGCTGTGATAAACGCCATGAGATTTTTTCGCATGGGAAGGCTGCTGAGCTGGCTAAGCAAATAGGGGTGAAAGTTTTATCTGAGATCCCCTTGCGCGAGGGATTAGAATTCAGCGATCCTGTTTATGAAGAATTAGCTCATGATATGGCCGAAGAACTTGCAAAAGTAGCTTATAACCGGCCACCTGCTCCAAAAGAAAAAGTGCGATTGAATGTCATTGGTTGAACTTAAAATCGAGGAAAGAAAGATAGGTATGCTTAGCTTTGTCGAATATATTTGGTTAGATGGTGCAAAACCTACCCAGAATCTACGTAGCAAGACAAGAGTTTTAGATTTTCAGAATAAACGCCCTGTTTTAAGTGACCTACCTGTTTGGAGCTATGATGGATCATCCACTTATCAGGCTTCAGGTTCTTTTTCAGACTTAATTTTGAAGCCAGTTCACCTAACAAATGATCCCATTCGTGGCGAGGGGCATTACCTTGTTTTATGTGAAGTTTTCAGTCCAGATGGAAGCGCTCTTGAGACAAATAATCGAGCAAAACTTCGCGAAGAAATGCAGCAATCGCCAAGCAATGAAGAAGCTTGGATGGGATTTGAGCAAGAGTATACGCTCTACGATTCTGAGGGCAAGCTTCCCTTTAGGTGGCCATCAAAAGGAGAACCTCCTAAGCAGGGACCTTATTACTGCTCAGTTGGAGTGGATCGAGCCTGGGGTAGAAACTTGGTCGAGGCACATGCAGGTGCATGCGTGATGGCTAACTTGGCTTTTTATGGAATCAATGCTGAAGTGATGCCAGCTCAATGGGAATTTCAGATTGGATACCGAGGGATTTCAAACGAAAGTGTTGACCCACTTAGTATCTCGGATCACCTCTGGTTAGCTCGTTGGATGTTGATGCGAATCGGTGAAGAAATGGGCATTTCAATTAATTGGACCTGTAAGCCCATGGAAGGTGACTGGAACGGAGCTGGTTTACACACTAACTTTTCGACTCAGGCTATGCGAAACACAGACTCAGGTTGGGAAGCAATTGGATCTTTGCTTAATGCGCTTTCTCAAAACCATGACGCTCATATTGCTGAATATGGTGCAGGTTTAGATAAACGTTTAACTGGTTTGCATGAAACCTGCGGCATTAGCGAGTTTAAAGCAGGCGAGCATGATCGAGGAGCCTCGATTCGAATCCCTGCGCATGTAACCAAAGAGCGTTGCGGCTACATTGAGGATAGAAGACCTGGAGCCAATGCTGATCCTTACCGTATTTCCACTAGAATTTTGAAGACACTCCATGAAATTAAGTAAGCGAGTCTTAGAGCTAGAAGCTTCCGTAACTTTGGCGATGAAAGCAAAGTCAAAAGCCCTCGCTGATCAGGGTATTTCGGTTATTTCGCTGAGCGCCGGCGAGCCTGATTTTGAAACGCCTTCTTGTATTGTGCAAGCTGCACATAAAGCACTAGATGCAGGTGTGAGCCGTTATACAGCAGTTCGCGGCAACGATGATTTAATCTCTGCAATGCGTCACAAGTTTAAGCGCGATCAAAATTTAGATTATGATGCTACTCAAGTAATCTCATCTTGTGGGGCTAAAAGTTCACTCTCGATGGCTTTTGACGCTGTTTTGAGTCCGGGCGATGAAGCCATTATTTTAACGCCTTATTGGGTGAGCTACCCAGACATGGTGAAGCTGACAGGTGCGAAGCCAGTTTTTGCTCAGCCAAGTATAGAATCTATTGAGCAGGCACTCAGCGAAAAAACGCGAGTGATTATTGTTAACTCACCCAATAATCCAAGCGGTCAGGTGCTGCCTAAATCTTTTTTTCAAGACTTGATGAAAAAACTGGAGGGTACTGACGTTTGGGTGATTTCAGACGAGATTTATGAGCACTTGGTTTTTGATGACGCCAGACATATTTCACCAGCTTCTCTCTCTAAAGATGCCTACAGCAGAACGATCGTGATCAATGGTGTTTCCAAAGGCTACGCCATGACAGGCTGGCGTGTCGGCATTACAGCCGGCCCCAAAGAAGTAATTGGCGCCATGACCAAGCTTCAAGGGCAGCGTTATACTTGTATCCCAACGATTGCTCAAAAGGCAGCTGCTTATGCTTTGTCTGAGCCGCCTGAACTTCAAACAGAGATCGAAAAAATGCGTTCTGCTTATCAAGAGCGTCGCGACAAATTCTTAGAAGAAATCTCGAAGATTCCAAATGTGAAATGCTCAAAGCCTCAAGGTGCTTTTTATGCCTTTCCAGACTTTAGTGCCTACGGTGATGATATAGCTTTGGCAGAGAAGCTTTTAGGCGAAGCGCATGTAAGCATGGTGCCAGGAAGTGCCTTTGGCGCACCGGGACACTTGAGAATAAGCCTGGCTGCGAGTGAAGAAGATATCGTGGCTGGTGTTCAAAAGATTGGGGCGTATCTGTCACCCCGCACTTGATGCAGGGTCCAGTTACTAGCTAATGATTTAAATTAAAGCTTAAGCCATTTGCTGGATCCCGGGTCAAGCCCGGGATGACACAGAGAACCCTACCCCCGAATCGTCGCATCCAACTCTTTACAAAGCTTCTCAGTGAGCTCATCGACGATTGGTTGAACTTCATTTTCTTTCAGAGTGCGATCTTTATCTCGAAGCGAAATCGAAATGGCGATGGATTTCTTGCCTTTATCAATGCCTTTTCCTTGGTAAACATCGAAAATCGAGACGTCCTCGAGAATCTTTTGTATTGGTTCAAATGCATGGACAGCTTCAAGAATGTCACCACCAAGAATATCTTCATC
>JAESQZ010000187.1 GCA_016764955.1 Deltaproteobacteria bacterium
AGAAGGGACAAAAACTCCGTAAGACGCTGATTCATAAACAGCTTTTATAACCCACTTTGCACTTACTCGCAATTTCTGTATCTAAGTCTTTCTCATGAAGTTTCTACCAATAATTCTAATATTTGTTTTTGCCTCTTGCAGCCCCTGTAAGAAATTGGCGGACAAGATATGCGACTGTCAGTTAAGTCAGTCTCAAAGGACTGCCTGCAAGCAAAATCTTGATCTTCAAGCTCAACATAAAGCGTTTTCTTTGGCAGAAGATAAAAAGCGATGTGAGGAAATTTTGAATGATCCAGAGTGCACTTGTGTGGCAATTCAAGCAAATCAATTTGAAAAATGCGGACTAACTCGATAATGCCTCGATTTAAACTAAGAAAAGCCCTGTTTATCCTACCCAATGCATTCACGTTATCATCCATTTTTTGTGGCATGTTCGCCATTTGGCATGGTTTAACTGGCAATTCCCCTGAAACACTTTATCAGTCCGCAGTCGCCATCTTTTTTGCGGGCTTCTTTGACCTTTGCGATGGTCGAGTCGCCAGACTTACCAAAACCCAAAGCGAATTTGGCGTCCAGCTAGACTCCCTAGCTGATTTGGTCAGTTTTGGCGTTGCGCCTGCTCTCTTGGTTCAACAATGGGCTTTAAGACCTTTAGGTGTCTGGGGATTTTTGGGCATCTTTTTATATGTTGCTTGCGGCGCTATCCGACTGGCCCGATTCAATGTCATGGTGGGAAAAGATAATCAAGACCCAAACTACTTTATCGGACTCCCTATTCCATTAGGCGCTGCTGTTTTAATTGCCTCATTAGTTACACACCTCAAGCTATTTGATGGTCTTGCTGTTAAACATCCCGAGTGGATTCTTGTGCTAATTATATCAATGGGTCTACTGATGATCAGCACCGTTCAATTCTGGTCCTTTAAATCCTATAAGTTTAATCGCCAAACCCTCATGCTTGGTCTTATCTTTATATTTGGCGCCTGGTGGTTTAGACTGCACTATCCCACAAGTCTCGGAATTTTATGCCTTCTTGGATTTTATACTGCTGCCGGCTTGACACGCTTTACAGTGCTTAAACTATACTCTCATAGAAGGGAGTAATAGTTTATGAAAGATTCCAATTGTTGCCGTTGTTTTTGTCACTCGTTCACATCGATCCTGATAACCCTAATAGGTCTCACACTCCTGTGCGCCAATATGGGCTATATCACTGACAATACAGCTGGCATTGTATGGCCAATTTTGTTGACCCTTATCGGTCTGCAAAAAGCTTTTGGTCGTTATTGCAAGTGCTGCTCTGGTGCTAAGTGCCTATGCTGTTCGCCAGAAGGCACTGTTTGTAAGTAGCTGTCATGCCAGCGAAGGCTGGCATCCAGTTTATCTGGCGGCCTATTCTGGATACCAGCCTGCGCTGGTATGACAATATTGACTGCGCACGCGGTTCCTTTTCAAGGCCCCAAAAGGCCTCAAGAAATAATAGAGCCCGTATAGTTTATCTGGCAGCAAAAATATCTCGTAATCTTGAGTCCTAGGAACCAATAGGCTGATAATTACTCGCACTCGGTTTTTTAATCTTTTGCGCAACAATAACCTGCGCCACCAGGCTTTAAAACGCCATGCATAGGGCTGATACTTAGGAAGGCTTTTAAATTGATGAGATTTACCCAAGCCCTCTTCAAGAGCACCTGTTAAGTCATATTTTGCTGCCACTTTCCAAATAAGCGCCCAGTCTAGACTTGGCCCATATTTTTCAAGCAATTGATAAATATCTTGAGCCCATTGAGCTCGCGCCCAATAAGACTCCGCCCCATGGGTACATAAGTAGATTAGATTATATTCAGGCGCTAAAACTTTAAACACCTGTCCCCCAACCTCAACCTTGCTATGCGGCACTTTAAATGGGTCAAAGCAATCCCAGTCTTGAAATAAGCGCCAATGAAGCTCTACCTGAAAATGTTTGTTAGGATGGGTATAAACAAAATCCTTAGCGTTTTTTAGATGCTGACTCATCTGTTTGGGCGTTAACTTTTGACGCTGATAGCCTAGCTTTTGAAAAAGCGTATCGACCTTTTTGATATCACCTTTAGAAATAACGAGATCAATATCCCAAGATTGCCGAGCTCCCAAGTCACCATATAGGTCTTTGGCTAATAAGACTCCCTTGAGCACCAAGACTGAAATTCCATGGCGCTCAAACAAATCAGTGAGTTCATTAAGCTCTGCAAATTGAGCTAACGCGTTAAGTTGCAAGCAACCCAAGATCAGCTCCAGAATCTACTGCATTCTCTGTACAGCAGCTAATGTCCATGATTTGGATAATCTCCGGAGAGATCCATACTTCTTTTGTTTCTTCTTGTTCCATCACACCAATTCCAATTCATCCATCGAGCCATGAAAAAGGCTCTTAAAAAGTCTCTTCGGTACTCCTGTAAAACATTGTGAGAGTGTATCTTAGCTTGGGGCCAGGTTTCAATCCAACGAGTCACTTGTTCTGAATAATCACCAAGCACCACCTGTGATCGAATACTGATTTTGGACCACTCTTTTTTTATTTGGCTATAAGATTCTTGAAGCACTTGGGGCCACTGAGCCAGCTGAGCACCTTGATCTTTTCGTATTCGAATTAGTTCTGGCAACAACCCACGCATGGCTCGACGTACCAACATGCGATTGGTATTTTGGCGAGCATACTGCGCATTAGGTAGACCTAAACAGAACTCCACTAAGCGTTTATCATGGGTTGGATCTCTAAACTCTACGCCCCAATAAGCACGCTCTGACTGAAAAAAACTCAAAGTTTCTTGGATAAGGCCACCCATAATCATCCAATGTCTTGGATCTTTCATATCCCACCGACTTGGTTTTAAAAAACGCTTAGGCGCTCGAGCCCACCAACCCAAGCGCTGCTTAAAAGTCTGGCCCTTCCAAGAAATTGTAGCGTTTCCTGTCATACCTATTAAAAGAACACGCATATCTCTGTTCAAAGCTTCTTCGAAAATCTCATCAATCCAAATTCGATTACAGGGATTCAAACAGGGCGCATCCAAATAAGGATAGGTTGCATCCAAACCTGAAAACAAATTACGATTTTCCGAACGCAAAATTACTGTTTCCAAGTTGGGATAATACGAGGACATCGACTCAATATAATGCGTATCATCCAAATTCCAGTTCGGCCTTGTTGGGCCCTGATAGCCCACCGGAGGGAAGGCGCTAAACGTCGTCATTGGCCGGCCATTTTTCACAGCCATTGCCACTACTGAAGAAGAATCTAGTCCACCACTTAAATGTGCTCCTACAGGGTACAGACTTCTAAGGCGTGACTGTACAGCCTTATCAAATATCTCCCTAAAAGCCTCCAAATAATCTTCATCTTTCCCAAAGCGAACTGGATTAATATTATCGAGGCTCCAATAGCTGTTTAGCTGAAGATTTCCATCCTTAAACTCCAAGTATTGCCCTGGCTCTAAACGAAACAGATCGTCAAAAAACGTCTGTTCGGGGTTAGAGCAGCTTAAGTTTAAGAAATCATTTACTTTGGCATTATTAATCTTTCTGCCAATTTGCTCTAAAGCCAATAAACCTGAAATAACTGTCGAAAAGGCAAAAAATTTGCCTGGCTGAATAGTATAGTAGATAAGCCGCTGCCCCATCTGATCCCGAGCAGCAAACAAAGTTTCCTTTTGAGGGTCCCAGATAGCAAAAGCAAAATCGCCGACTAGTTTTTCTAAACAGGTAGGGCCTTCTTGGTGAAATAACTTGTATACCAAGCTGGCATCGTCTGGATCCCGGGTCAAGCCCGGGATGACAAGGTAGCAGTCACCCCGGCCTTGAGCCGGGGTCCAGACGACGCTAGCCAGGTTTATGAATTATTCCAACGAAAAGGCCCTACCTGTTTAGAAAAACTAGTCGGCGATTTTGCTTTTGCTATCTGGGACCCTCAAAAGGAAACTTTGTTTGCTGCTCGGGATC
>JAESQZ010000188.1 GCA_016764955.1 Deltaproteobacteria bacterium
ACTTGCGACTTCCTGCTCCCAAAGCAGGCGCTCTACCAAGCTGAGCTACGCCCCGATTCTGCTCATTTAGCCTGCTTTTTTAAATAAGTCAAAGCTTCCTGTGCGGCCTTTTGAACGTCTAAATCTGGGTGGCCATTTGATAGCACGAATAGCCAGGGGATGGCTCTCTTATCTCCTAGCTGCCGCACAGCTAGGATAGCTTGGATTCGCTCAGAAGCAGGTTTTTTATCCGCATAGGCAATAATAGCGTCTAATGCTTTTGGATCAGGGTGCCTGGTTAAGTAAATTAAGGCAGCGTGTGCTTTTCGTGGGTTGTCGCCCTCTAATCGAGAAATCAGAGTATTGGTATCCAGTGTTTCGGTTTTGCAACCAAGAAGAGTTGCAAAAATAAGGCAGGGGAAGAAACGAGAAATTACCTGCCAAAGTGAAATTTTTCTTGAAGAGGCTTGTTTTAAAAGTTTGGGCAGCTTGGATTTTAGCTCAGGGTTTTTTTGAAAGTCACTCAAAAGCCTCTCTTTGGTTAAGAGCCAGAATCGTTGTTCCATTAGTTCATGTTGTTGAGTAGGAGAATGTTTGTGCATTGAGATTGCCCGCCAAAGTTCTTCGAGGCCACTGTTAGTAAGTGCGCTAACACACATAACAGGTGTGTTTCGACCCATGATTGTAAGTGCTGTCAGGTGACTCTTTTGGCTTTTCTCGGCCAATAATTTGAGTTCACCATCGTGCTTGTTTATGGCAATAATATCAGCAAGTTCGAATAGACCGCGTTTGATTGCTTGAAGATCATCGCCGGCTGCAGGTGGAATTACAAGAACCAGGGTGTCGACCATAGAGGAAATATCTGATTCCGATTGTCCAACGCCGACGCTTTCAAGAAAAACCATATCAAAGCCAGCAGCGGCACAAAGCATAAGGACTTCTTCAGTATGCGCTGTCACGCCACCTAAGTGACCGCGGGTTGGCGAAGGACGTATAAATACTCTCGAATTTTGAGCAAGCTTTTGCATACGGGTCTTATCGCCCAGTAGGCTGCCTTTGGAAGCTTGGCTGCTTGGATCAATAGCCAGTACGGCTAGTTTGTGGCCTTTTTCAAGAATGTGCTGACCGAGAGATTCTATGAGAGTACTTTTTCCAGCTCCTGGTGGGCCTGAAAAGCCAATTCGAATTGGTTGCTTCTTTGAAGGCTCTACTTTGCTTAAGAGCTCATGAGCTTTCGTTCGATCACTCGGACTCGAGCTTTCAATTAAAGTAATGGCTTTTGATAACGCCTGCCTATTGCCTCTTAAGATTTCATTAAGCACTTAAGAGTTCTTTATAGTGCATATTGCGGTTGATAGCATCCTGAAATTCTCTTCGGGCATGAAAGAGTCGTGTACGAACTGTTGCATCAGGAATTTTTAGAATTCTGGCAATTTCAGGGGCGGTCATGCCTTGCATATCAGATAGAATAAAGACGGTTTTCTTTTTTGGGGTCAAAGTCTTAATAATTTCGTAAATCGCTTTTTTGCGGTCTTTTCGTGCAAGTTGTTCGTCTAATGGTTGATTGGGCTCTATCCAAACAAATTCAGTTTCTTTCTCAGCACTCTCAGGACTTATGTCTATATGTAGTTTTAATCTATTGTTGCGTCTCAAAAGACTCAGGCAAGTGTGAATTGTGATTCGAGTTACCCAGGTCGAAAACAAAGAGCGTTTTTCGAAGCGATGAAGAGAACGCCAGGCTTCTAAGAATACTTGTTGCGTTGTGTCCTCTGGATCTGCTTGCCCATGAAGCATTCTTATGCAAAAGGCGTAGACCTGTTGATAGTAGCGCTTGTAGAGTAATGAAAAAGCATGAGTATCTCCTGCAAGTGCTTGATCGATCCATTGTTCTTCTTGCTTTCTATTAGCTTTTCGCATTGCAATTAATAGTCTACTGGGTTCGAAATTGGACCCGCATCAGGCAAAGTGCTGACTTTGGCACCGAGGACAGTTTTTTTGAACATTTTCAACAAAGCGCTTCACATGTTCGTTAACTGGATTTTGAGTGATTTCAGTTGGTGTAGCAGTCTGAATAATTTGGCCTTGATCAAGAATGGCGATCCGGTTTCCCAATAGGAGTGCTTCGTTGAGATCATGAGTAACGAATATGATTGTTTTCTTGAGTTCGCTTTGAAGTCTTAAGAGTTCTTGTTGAAGCTGCGATCTGGTCAATGGATCCAAAGCTGAAAAAGGTTCGTCCATTAGAAGAATGTCGGCTCCAGTAGCCAGTGCTCTCGCGATGCCGACACGTTGCTTCATGCCACCTGATAGTTCGTTAGGATAGCTGCTGGCCCAGTTAGTAAGACCGACCGAATCTAGACTGTTTAGAGAGGCTTCTTTTTGTTGCGAGGAAGAGCAACCTCGAATTTCAAGTCCAAAAGCGATATTTTGATAAACAGTACGCCACGGTAGGAGGGCTGCTTCTTGGAAGACCATGGCCATCTCACTTTGTCTTAAGCTTCGAAAGTTAGTGATGGCTTTGCCTTTAAAAAATATTTGTCCTCTTGCTGCTTGATTAAGTCCATTAAAAGCTCTCAAAAGGCTGGATTTTCCAGAGCCAGATAGGCCCATGAGGGCTATTATTTCTCCCTCATAAATACTTAAATTAGCATTTATAACTGCGACAGTGTGTCCGGTCTCTTCTCGTATTAGTTCTCTGTTTTCTTGGATGTCGATTAGTTTAAAAGTACTTTCTGGATTTGGCCCAAAAACGACATCTAATTTGTGAACCGACAATAAACTCATGGGCTTCCTTGTTTAAAGCGCAAAGTGCGATCCAAAATGAGTGCAAGAATGACAATTGCTAGTCCGGCTTCGAATCCCTGTTTAACGTTTACAGTATTAAGAGCGCGCACGACGGAGGTTCCAAGGCCATTTGCGCCAACAAGTGCTGCAATGACGACCATTGAAAGTGACAAAAGAATACACTGGTTTAGGCCAGTGAGGATTGAAGGCATGGCGTGGGGTAGTTCAATTTTATAAAACCGTTGCCACTTTGATGCACCAAAGGCATCTCCAACCTCTAAAAGTTCTCTTGGAACCTGAGTTAGTCCTAGATGTGTTAGGCGAATCGGCGCTGCAATAGCAAAAATCACGGTTGATATCAGCCCAGGGACAATTCCTAATCCAAAGAGCATTAAAGTTGGAATCAAATATACAAAAGTGGGTAAAGTTTGCATGAGGTCCAGTATTGGGCTTAGGACTTGATAGACAGCTTTGTTCTTAGATGCCCAAACTCCCAAAGGAATTCCTAAGGCACACGAAAAGAGCGTGGCAAGTAATACTAAAACAAGAGTTTCAATAGTTTGTGCCCAAAGCCCCATGCTAAGAATCAACATGAACCCGAAGCAAACACCAAGACTTAACCAAATAGACCTCCTCCAGAAATACAAGGCAAGCGTGAGGAGTAAAATGGCTAACAGGGGTCGCAGCTTAAGCAAAGCTGAAATTAGAGTTTGAATGATGTTCTCGACGGTTTGCGAAAATAGTAAGAATTCACTTGAAAAATTGTCTGTAAGAAATTGAATGCCATTTTCTGCAAACGTGCCTAGTGGGATGCTAAATCCGGCTATCAAACTGTCAGCAGTTTTTTCAGAAGCAAAATCTTGAAAAAGAGAAGCATTTTGAGCACCTAACCAATCTTTAACTTTAGTGGGGTGGGAAGTTAGCCAAGTTCTGGCAGCATCTTTGGGGCTAAGGCCTTCTTCGAGGATCAACAGCATGAGCTCGTTCTCATCTTGGACACTAAAGTGTAAGCCTTTGAGAAAATTAGCTGGTACAGGGCACTTTTTTGCAAAGACTGGATTTGCAATGGTGAATACTTTTGAAGCGCCATAATTGGGTCCAAAATAGCGTTCATCACCATCTAAGTAGCGCATCGGAATTTGGATATTCATGGGGTGAGGTGACCAGCCTTCAAACACAATCCATTCTTTTTCGGGTACGGCTTTTCTTACGGCTGAGAGCATGGCTTGTTCGCTTGATTCAACCAAGCTCCAGCCTGATAGTTTTAGGGCAGGGTCTTTAAACATCTTCAAGACCTTGGTGTTGCCGTCGCTGCCAGGCTCGATTCCATAGACCTTGTTGTCAAATCTAGGTGCGTATTTGTGTAAATCGCTAAATGAGTGGACACCAGCATTGTAGACATATTCGGGAACAGCTAGTGTATATTTGGCTCCATCGAGATTTTGGCTAAGTACTTCGATTTGTTTTTTATCTAGGTAAGGGTCGATAAAAGTGCTTTGGGAAGGCATCCAGTTGCCCAAGAAGACGTCAACTTGCCCATTGGCCATAGAAGCTAATATGACAGGAAGTGACAGGAGCGATATTTTTGGGGAGTAACCTTGAGCTTTGAGTAATGCTGCTGCGACAGCTGTTGTAGCTGAACTATCAGTCCAGCCAGCGTCTGCTAAGTGTACCTCTTGGCAAGCTGGATCGGGTGCTGCCAGCGCCAGGCCTGACACTAGGAAGCAAATTATGATGATGAGTTTCTGTGTCATCCCGGGCTTCGTCTTTGTCATCCCGGGCTTCGTTTTTGTCATCCCGGGCTTCGTTTTTGTCATCC
>JAESQZ010000189.1 GCA_016764955.1 Deltaproteobacteria bacterium
AAACATAAATTCACTGTACTCATTTCCATAAAATGGAGAACGCGAATCTTCTTCTGCTGTATAGACATTCCGCCAATTGTAGTATGGTTCTATAGTGTACATTGTATCTTCCTAAAGATACGAAATATAACTATCCTTTGTTATACAGGTCTATGGATTTTCTCACAGAGCCATGTTTATGAAGCAAATTATTTGCTTCAGAATAGTCAAGCCCCAGTTCTTTCATTATAAGCTTCGTCCCACGATCGACGAGCTTGTTGTTGCTTAGTTGCATGTCAACCATTTTATTGCCTTTAACATGGTCTAGTTTGATCATAAGCGAAGTGGAAATCATGTTGAGAACGAGCTTCTGGGCCGTACCGGATTTCATACGTGTACTACCCGTAATAAATTCGGGCCCGACAACTACTTCGATAGGGTATTTCGAGTTTTGTGATAATGGAGAATTGTGATTACATGTAATTGATCCAGTTAATATCCCGTTTTCATTGCATTTTTTTAATGCCCCAACAACATAGGGCGTTGTTCCGGATGCTGCAATACCTAAAACAAAATCTTTCTTAGTAACATTTTGTGTTATTAAATCATCCCAACCTCCTAATGGGTTATCCTCGGCGAATTCCACAGCTTTTCTGATGGCCGAATCACCGCCAGCAATAAGGCCCACGACAACTCCATGATCTACTCCGAATGTTGGCGGGCATTCAGAAGCATCTACAATACCTAGTCGGCCGCTCGTGCCTGCGCCAAGATAAAATAACCTTCCACCTTTTACCATTTTTTTCAAGGTGGCATTAACCAATGTAGCAATTTGTGGAATGGTCTTTTCAACTGCCGTCGCTACAGTTTTGTCTTCAGCATTGATGTTTGTTAGCAATTCATCAATGCTCATTTTTTCCAGATGATCGTAGTTTGAGTCTTTCTCAGTGGTTTTGTCCATTCAACCAGGTTAATCCATTTTTACCAGCTTAACATTGTCGTATTCGGTTTTTCCTACTCCAATTCCAATCTTAAACCCTATGTTGATAATCGGATAGATCTTGTCGACTTCCTCTTCGAATGGAAGGGTTTTAGAAAGAAACCTGAGACTATTGTCGTAGTTTTTCTGATGAAATGTTCTTGTTCCGGTTTGATACAATAAACCACCTCCATAAAAGAAATGAAATATGAAGTTCTTTTTAATGGTTTTGAAGCCCCCCAGCATAAAGGTGGCGCCTATTTGGATTCGATGATTTGATGTTACATACTCAAAGGACTTGTTAGTACTGTCTGGCGGTGTGATCTCCTTAGCGTACCCGTTGTTCCACACTTTATTATTGTAGCCTAGCTTTTTAAAATAGATTTTAATACCAATAAACTTATCAGGTCGCTGTAATCCATATTTGTTGAAAGATATGGCACCGTAATATCCTGAAGTTAAATAAGAGTCTTCGTGCAGAAAAGGAGCAACTAAATTTTGAAAGCCAGCAAATGGTAGTATGATGCCCCCTTCTAAATCTACGCTAAGCCTTTTCTTAACAAAATACTCAACCGAAAGTCTGGGTCGAAGTACAAGACCATTTAAAGCGTTTACAAAAATTATTGACTTGTACCTTACATAATTTGAGGTGTCATTTTCTATTTCCAGATTTATTTCATCATCATCGTCCTGCGAAAAGCTATGTAAGCTAACCGTTAGACAAAACAAAATCAACCAAACATTTTTCATCTAATATAGGCTTGGATAGTTATCAGGATCATTATCATGCATTAATTCATAAGCACCTTCAACCATGTCTTCGATAGAAGATTTCGAGAAATAGTCGCCATCAGATCCGTAAGCTGTTCTGTGTTCTTGTGCTGCGATCGTTTTTGGGGCGGTATCCAAATGATAATATCCTCCCTGTTCTTCCAGAACTTTTTGCAGCATAAATGCAGTTGCTCCACCCGGAACATCTTCGTCTACAAAAATATCTTATTCGTCTTTTTCAATGATTCTACGATTGTATGATTGATGTCGAAAGGCAGCAATGTTTGAACATCTATAATTTCTACCGAAATATCTAATTCCGCTAATTGTTTGGCGGCCTGTTCAGCCATTCTAACCATCGAACCATATGTTACAATGGTAACATCTTGTCCTTCTACGATAATTTCAGGTTCTCCTAAAGCAATCTTAAAATCATCGAGGTTAGTAATCAATTTTTCTTTGAGCCTGTATCCGTTGAGCGATTCGATTACAATTGCCGGATCGTCTGATTCAATCAAAGTATTGTAAAAGCCTACAGCTTGGGTCATGTTTCTGGGTACACAAATGTAGATGCCTCGTAAAGAATTAATGATCATTCCTAACGGAGATCCTGAATGCCAAATGCCTTCCAGCCTATGTCCTCTAGTTCTTACAATTAAAGGTGCTTTCTGACCACCCTTTGTTCTGTATCGTAAAGTTGCAAGATCGTCGCTCAAAGTCTGTAGGCCATACAAGAGATAATCTAAATATTGTATTTCAGCAATTGGTCTTAACCCTCTTAGTGCAAGACCAATTCCCTGGCCAATAATAGTCGACTCTCTAATACCGGTATCAAATACACGATGCTCTCCATATTTTTCCTGAAGCGATTCAAGTCCTTGATTCACCCCACCAATTTTTCCAGAATCTTCACCAAAGATTACTACTTCTTTATGTTTGCCTAAAATTCGGTCAAAGTTCAATTTAAGTAGCTCTCTGCCGTCTACCAATTTTGTTTCATCAGCATACTCGGCTTCAACGGTATCGAGATTTAATGCAGAATCAAATGTTTCGCTGTACAAATGTGTATTGTATTTTTCACGCGCATCCGCTTCAAAGCCCTTGATCCAATCCAATAGTTCCTGGCGAATCGCAGAATCTTCAAACCGAACTTGTCTGAGTGCTTTTTTTGCCGTAACGATGATTAAGCGGCGTTCAGGATCCATTGCGGTGCTCATGTCATTTAATAACGCAAGAATTGCTTCGCCTTGGTTACTTTCAGTTGCAAGGTTATTTAGAATATCGCTTAGCCCTGTAACTTCTTCTTTTATTGGGTTTAAAAAAGCCTTCCATGCAGCAGTTTTGGCGGCTTTAACATCTTGTTTAGCTTCTTTTTCAATAGCATTCAGTTCCTCTTCAGAAGCAATTGCACTTTCAATGATCCATTGTTTCATTTTGGAAATTGGATCAAATTCCTTTTCCCATTGCAGCCTTTCATCAGATTTGTATCTTTCATGTGAGCCTGATGTTGAGTGCCCTTGTGGCTGCGTTACTTCTTCTACATGAACCAGTACCGGAACATGTTCTTGTCTGGCGATTTTTGCAGCTCGTTCGTAAGTGCTGCAAAGGTGCGCATAATCCCAGCCCTTTGTTTTTAGAATCTCAATTCCTTTGTTGTTTTCGTCTCTTTGAAATCCGGCAAGAATTTCAGAGATACTTTCTTTAGTTGTCTGATATTTTTTAGGTACCGAAATACCATGTCCATCGTCCCAAACCGACATTACAAGCGGTACTTGTAAAACTCCGGCAGCATTAATCGTTTCCCAGAAAACACCTTCGCTGGTACTGGCATCGCCAATTGATCCAAATGCAACTTCATTTCCCTGTTTAGAAAACTCATTCATGTC
>JAESQZ010000190.1 GCA_016764955.1 Deltaproteobacteria bacterium
ATAAGCATCAGCGCATGCTTTAAACATATTTCTGACTTTTCCTATGTATAAAGGCCTGTCAGTTGCTTGAATAGCCCCGCGTGCTTCTAGGATATTAAACAGATGACTGCATCTTAAAATATAGTCATAGGCTGGCAGGGGCAGCTTTTGCTCTAACATTTTCATGGCTTCTGCTTGGTAGTCTTTAAAGTGCTGTAGGCAAATTTCGGTGTTTGCATGGTGAAAGTTATGGTGGGACCATTCTCTTTCATCTTGGAGATGAATATCTCCATAAGTGATAATCTGGCCTGAGGGCAGCTTAGTCCAGATTAAGTCATAGACATTATCAACATCTTGCAAGTACATGGCTAAACGCTCAAGTCCGTAAGTGAGTTCACAGGTGACTTCATCCAGCTCTTGGCCACCACATTGTTGGAAATAGGTGAACTGAGTCACTTCCATGCCTTGTGCCCAAACTTCCCAACCAAGTCCTGCTGCTCCTAGGCCTGGGTGTTCCCAATCGTCTTCTACAAAGCGTACGTCATTTTCTATCGGGTCGAGTCCGATGGCCTTGAGTGAGCTTAAGTAAAGTTCTTGGGCGCTAGGGGGCGTTGGCTTTAGGACTACTTGGAATTGGTAATAATGTTGAAGGCGATTTGGGTTTTCACCATAGCGGCCATCGGTAGGCCTTCTGGATGGTTCTACGTAAGCTGCGTTCCAGGGTTCTGGGCCTAAGACCCTTAAAGCAGTATGTTTATTGAGCGTGCCAGCACCTACTTCAATATCAACAGGCTGAAGGATGATACAACCCTGATCAGACCAATACTGTTGTAAACGCAGAATGACTTCTTGAAAAGTCTGGGCTTTCGACATAGGATGAAAAGCCTTAGCATGAAAGTGTTTTTATTCCTATGCCTAAGCTTACAAGCGCTCTTTGTCTGGGCTGAGCCTGAAATTAAACTTTTTGTCGGTTCTAGTAAGAGTGATGTGCGCTTAGTTGGTGACCTGAAAGTACTGGGGCCAGAAGGTCAGGCGCTTTTCCAAGGAAAGTCTGTCAATCTTGAGGTAGGCAGCGGAGGGATCTTGGAGCTAGACGGCAAGCCCACAGGCTTTTCGGAGCTTAAGATCTCCAGCCCTGGTGTGATTTCCTGGGGCGAGCGGCAGTTTCGTCATAATATTGAAGCTAGAAGTGATAAGAACGCTGTTTCGTTAACTCACCAGCTTCCACTAGAGTCTTACATAGAGGGCGTGGTTGCGAGTGAGTTGCCGAAGTCTTGGGGCCTGGAAGTTCTGAAGGCTCAGGCGATTGCTGCTAGGACTTATGCTATCTGGCAGAAGTCTCATAAAGAACTCTTAGATTCTTCCGTGATGGATCAGGTATATCATGGCGTTCAGCGTGAGCATGAGCTAGCTAAACGGGCCGTGAAAGAAACAGCAGGGCAGATTTTAACTTACCGTGCCAAACCAGCGCACACTTTTTTTCATGCAGCCTGTGGTGGGCATACGGCCAGTTCTGAAGAAGTATTTGGCGGCAATGAGCCGTACTTGAAAGGCGTTAAATGCCCATATTGTCATACATCTCCAGCTTATCGTTGGAAATATGAGATTTCCAGAAAAGATCTAGACAAAAAATTAGGCGCTAATGTTTCGAAGATTAAATCGATTGGTGAGACCAACTCAGGCCGCGTCAAGAATTTTAGAGTCTTGAGTGATGCTAAGCCCAAAGAGATGAAGTCTGCAGAGCTTAGGCGCATCTTGGGTTACAGCAATTTTAGGTCTACTTTGTTAACCAAGAAGAATTTTGGGTGGGGCAGTGTAGAGTTTGGCGGCCGAGGCTTCGGACATGGCGTTGGCATGTGCCAATGGGGCGCTTTGACCTTGGCTAAAAAGGGCAAAACAGCCAAACAGATTTTGGATTATTACTATCCTGGAACTGAGATTAGACGGTTCTATTAGGCTGTTAGCCGAAAATTTCAAAACCAGCTTGCTTGAAGTGTCTATCAAACGAGAACACTGTTTGAATCTTTAGTTTCTTCATGAGTGCAAATGAGAGGCAATCAGTAAAACTAACCCGTTGATCAGCGAATTTTTCAAAGAGCTTGAGTGCGCTTTGCTCTTCAGCTAATTCGGGCCGTGCTATTTGAATAATATTGGATTGATAGATAAGATGCGCTTTTTCGGCAGAAAACGCATATGAGGTTCGTCTTGCTAGGAGTGTAAGCGTTTCATCAATTACATGGTTGCTGGTGATGCAGTTAAGCTTTTGTGCTTTAAGTAACTCCCACTTTTCAAGAGAATCTAGGTGATGTTGATCTGCAGCAATAAAGCGGGCAATAAAGGCGCCTGTATTAATAAAGATAGTCATCATGGTTTTCACTTAAGTCAGTAGGTACTTTGCCTTCAAAAAACTGCTTGTCATCTAAAAAGGCATCTGTGCTAGGGTCTTTTTTTGCAGCACTAATCTGTTGCTTAAGCGCGTTCCGTATAAGTTCAGATAATGAAACACGGTTTTTAAGTGCTAGGCGCTGAGCAAGCAGCTTAAGGCCATGTGGCAGTACTATCGTAGTGCGATCCATAATTGCATAATTACATATGCATAACTTTTTGTCAAGTGCTTGTCCAGACTCACTCGTTTTCGCCCACGGATGTGGGCTTAGGTGCCACAGCCTGGGTTGACGCGGCCCGTGGCCGCGGAGGCCCAGGTAAACATCCCCCACACACCTCCCATCACCGCCAGGTTTATAGAAAATCAAAGTGTTGTTACCACAAACCTGGCGGCAACGTAGACTGGAGATTGCGACGTAAACCCGGCCCTAACGGACCGGGCTGTGGCACCTAAGCCCACATTCGTGGGCGAAAACGAATGACAGCTATTTGTGATGGACGGTCAGCTCTGGCTTTACAATAAAGCCAAGCTGATCCAGGATGATAACCCATGGCCCTTGAGACAGTTCCTGAAATAGCAAAAGCCCTTAAAACACGCTTAGAGCTTTATGAAGAAGCTGGCTTTGAGCTAGAGCCTAGCGCTGAATCTAAAGTCGTTGTTCAAGATTTAGAAAGCTTAAGGCAAGAGATAGGCGACTGTAAACGCTGCAAGCTGTGCGCTAGCAGGCAGAATCTTGTGTTTGGGGTAGGCAACCCAAATGCTGACTTGGTTTTTGTGGGAGAAGCGCCAGGTAGGGATGAGGACGAACAGGGAGAGCCCTTTGTGGGGCGCTCCGGCAAGCTTTTAACCAAAATGATCGAAG
>JAESQZ010000191.1 GCA_016764955.1 Deltaproteobacteria bacterium
TGATGGATAATGGTTGGTATTGGTTAGTCATTTCTTATTGCGGATATCAATTGGGTGGTTACGCTGCAAGAAGGTATACCAATAGACGTCAAGGATTAGAAGATAAAAATTAATGCTGATCATTCATCATGTTTTTGGAGTAAACCTGTTCACCCTAAGTGAATCAAATAAACAAACAATTAGACATATCCCCAATCCTCCCCTTCTAACTGGAGGGGCCAGTGAGAGGGAATTTTTAACATGACTGGATAATTGCATATAATGATTACAAAAATAATTAAAGTTTTATTAATCGGCTTATTAGCTGCCGCGCCTATAGTTACTTATGCTGAACATGAAGAATTCTTAGGGCTGTGGCAAACCATCGATGACGATACCAATAAACCACGTTCAGTTGTAGAAGTCTACCTGGATAATGGGCAACTTAAAGGCAATATCGTTAAGCTATTTCCTCAACCCGGTGAAGTAGCGGATCCGGTTTGCGATCAATGTAAAAATGACCTACATAATAAAAAAATCATCGGTATGCAGATCATCAATGATATGGAATACAAAAAAGGAATATGGAAAAATGGCGAAATCCTTGATCCGAATAATGGCAAATTCTACGATTGTAAAATTTGGTTAGAAGACAACAAACTAAAAGTCAGAGGTTATATTGGGTTTTTCTTTCGCACTCAAGAATGGCTCAGGTTTAAGGAAAATAATTAATCGATGATAAAAGACATATCCGCAATTTGCAAAAATATGAAAAAAGTGGTGACTTAGGGGGTTAGCCAACACTTAGGATAGGTTTGCCTTTTATCGAAGCCAGCCACCAGTTGCTTGAATCGGTTGTTGCCGATCAGTCGTTGAAACCCAGACGGCTACACCCAGTTGCTTTTTGCTAACGGTGTATTGCTTTGGCAGATTGATTGTCCATTTATAAATTCCTTGATCACTTTTTACCGTAGTTTTGATATGGGCTAAACTAACAAATTCATGACCGAGTCGTTTGCCCCTGTTTTCCCCCCTTTTAACCTGAGTGGTTAGCTCGAAACCCAAAATGGACAAGTGTGCTTTAAGTTTAGTGGGTTGCTGCACAGTCGGCTGAAATCGAACGTGAGCGACATTATTTTCGATATCGACTGACAGTTCGCCTACCTCAGACCAATCGACTTTTGGGATTGATTTTTGGATGTACCAACTGCGCCATTCCTGGCCCATAAAAATTATTCCAGGTGTATACACACCTTTAATATTTCCCTCAGAGCGATAGCGTCTTTGGCGAAGGGAGTTTGCTGGTTTAGCGAAAGGATCGGACCAACCAATATAATCCCAATAGTCCACATGAAAAGCGATAGGGACAAAATCTTGCCACAAGTTTTCTCTGGTTTTGAGTTGGCTCAGCCATCGATCGGCTGGAGGACAACTACTGCATCCTTCAGAAGTGTATAACTCGATCAACGGTACCTTAGTGATACCACTTGAGAATGTTTGCGCCGTTGCATTCATTGTTTTCAGACCGGAAATTAAAAGAATGAGTATAAATATTTTGTTTTTCACGATGAATGATTGTTTGATGGGCATACCTATTGACCGTATGCAAAGGATTTTTGTTACACGTTGGTTGTCTGGCTTAATCGTATCGCTGGTGGTAGCCGGATTGAGATCGAGAAAGACATTTTAAAAAGACTACCTGTCTTGATGTCCGATATCTTCTTAGTTCATAAATCTTTTATAGAAGAAAATGAGCGCATTGAGAGCTGTTCTTTGAGTCGATTTCGAGCAATGTCTACGGGTTGCCAGGTAACTTAAGAATGATTCAATTTCAGACCGCCCCATGGATTGAGGATGTCGATTGTTGTGAAAACGGATGATTGATCAACAACAATGGGAATATCTTCCATGCCGATGTCTCTCTTAAATGCACCACTACTTATATAAGTAGCATGCAAAAGCGCTTTTTGTAAGTTGAATCTTTCTACAACTACTGCGACACGCATTAGTTTTCGAGTCATCCTGAGATGATTATCAATAACATATTGAAATATAGGGGGTATATCACAGATGGGAAACACTGAGAAAATGGTTGATTAAGCTCTATATCTTATGCGTCACGCTGTAGTTTTAAGTTGTTCGTAAGTCTGGAATAGAAAGATGTGTTGATTTCCGCCGTGTAAGTAGGTAATTTGGATACATCGTAAAATAAAATTAATATTTAAGGCATCTACTGCTTAACGCAGTAGATATAACGTTATGTGTTTTACTCCAAAAGCAGCATACTTAAATTAAAGTAAGAGAATTTTAATGGCAAAACCTAATTACACCTTTGAAAAGCGGCAAAAAGAGCTTGCGAAAAAGAAGAAAAAGGAAGAAAAACGTCTTAAGAAAATGGACCAAAGTTCCGGGGGAACTCACGCCGAACAGTCTCCATTAATGAGAGAGCAGGATAGGTCTATTGATAGTGATACCTAATACAAAAACCTGAGAATATCGTTATTTCGACTTCAAGACGGTGGGTTGGAGTCGGAGTTTATTAATCTTTCACCGAGACAAATAGAGAAAATAATATGAGTAAAGGTACAGTCAAATGGTTCGACGCCAGTAAGGGGTTTGGTTTCATTACACCTGAAGACGGTGGTAAAGATCTTTTCGTTCATCATTCAGAAATTCAAAGTGGTGGAGATTACGCCACTCTTAATGACGGCCAAACGGTGGAATTTGAGGTGGGGCAAGGACAGAAAGGCCCTTGTGCAACTAAAGTTGTTCCAGTCTAGCCAAAACACACAACCAGAAAATTCAGCGGACGGCAAAATGCCGCGCCGCTGATTTAGGTGTTAGAAAGCATTTTACTATGGATATAGACCATGACTTTAGATAAAGATGAACATGGAGCATCAGTAAAATTTCCTCCTCCAATAGTATTCATACTATTTATGCTCTTAGCATATGATATACATTACTTTTTTGCCATACAAATTGGCAATATGTCGAGTTTGATCTACATAGGTTCTTTTTTTGTAGCTCTAGGTCTTGCAATATTACTTATAACCTTAATTTCATTTAACGTGCTCAAACTAATATTGAACCGTGGAAACCAACCACGCAAATTATATCGTCGGGTATCTATGCATATTCACGCAACCCCATGTATATTGCATTTGGTATTGTTACAATTGGCACAGGAATAATTCTTAATAGTCTCTGGATTACCTTAAGCTTTATTCCTTCTATTGTTGTCATATTCTTCATTGCAATCAAAAAGGAAGAACTTTATTTAGAAAATAAATTTGGACAAGACTATTTGTCCTATAAAGCAAAAGTTAGGCGCTGGTTCTAATGCCTTCTAACCAATGCATGAAATGGATTCGTCAACTTGTTGCACTTTTTTCTGAGCAAAAAGGTGCACCGGTACAACTCTCCATTTATGCAGGGCGTTAAAGCGCTACAAAAGGTAGTGGGGTAAATGACCGTTTAGGGTAAACCGGAAACATAGGATGTTAATCGAACCAAAGCATTGCAAAAATTCTGTTACTATTCCCAAGCCATCATTTTTAAAGTAAGGTTAGTTCAGTGGGTACAAAAA
>JAESQZ010000192.1 GCA_016764955.1 Deltaproteobacteria bacterium
AGAGTTAACGAGTAGGTTTATGCAGCAAAATTTGTCATCCCGGGCACCGACCCGGGATCCAGAAATGTGGCACAGGGACTGGACCCCGGCTCAAGGCCGGGGTGACAAAGCCCGTCATCAAGTTGGCGGGAATTGCTGGAAATACAACGGGTTACTTGGCAATCAGCGCCAAGGCATGCTAGTTTTTGGGGCACTGTGGCAGCATCAAAACACATTCGTGAAATATCGATTTCTGAATTTTTCGCTAAGAACAGGCATTTATTGGGTTTTGATAACCCCTTAAAGGCCTTGCTGACCGCTGTTCGTGAAGCTGTTGATAACTCGCTCGATGCCTGTGAAGAAGCGGCTATTATGCCGGATATTACGGTGGAAGTTCGGGCTGAAAAGGGCAGCCACTTTGTGGTGTCTATCACAGATAACGGGCCAGGGGTTTCAAAAGCCCACTTGGGTAATATTTTTGGCAAGCTTTTATATGGTTCCAAATTTCATAGATTACGCCAGAGCAGAGGCCAACAGGGAATTGGGATTTCAGCAGTAGTCATGTATGGCCAAATGACCACTGGCAAGCCAGCGGTGGTTATCACTAAGACAGGACCTAAAGCACCTGCACATGAAATTACGCTTCAACTTGATACAAAGAAAAATAAGCCTAAGATACTCAAAGACAAAGAAAGCAAAGATCCAATTTGGGCTAACAGGCAGTCTGGGACGCAGATTACTTTGCACCTAGAAGGCGCTTATAAAGAAGGGCGTCACGGGATTTTGTCCTATATTAGCCAAACGGCTTTATCAAACCCACATGCCAATTTGCTTTATGTAGACCCCAAAGGCAAAAAACATGCTTTCCCAAGAGTCATGATGACCTTGCCCAAAGAACCATCTGAGATTAAACGCCACCCGCATGGCGTAGAACTCGGGCTTTTGATGCAGCTCTTACACGACGCCAAAAAAGCGCCGCTTAGCCAATTTTTAAAGAAAGAATTTTCACGTATTTCTGATGCTGCTGCCAAAGAAATTTTGAAAGGTGCAAAGCTTCCGATGACTCGGCCCAGTCAGAATATGACTCGGCCAGATGTTGAAAAACTCTATGACTCGATTCAGGCAACGAAATTAATGCCACCGCCAACTAATTGCCTCTCACCGATGGGTGAAGATAATTTGATGAAGGCGCTTTATTGGTTTTTTGTGGAGTCCCAGCGCTGGGATGCTGAAGAGCAGCTTAGTCTTGTTGACTCACAGGCAGCGCAAGAAGATGGCAAAAAGGGCCAATCTGAAATTCAGTTTGAAGCAACCGAAAACTCAGTGTTGAGCAGAACTCTAGAGGCAGATGAAGACGGCGCTATTGCGTCTCGTGAAGACGGTTATTTTGTTACAGCAGTCACACGCTCGCCTTTTGTGTATCGAGGGAATCCCTTTCAAGTTGAAGTGGGGTTGTTTTATGGCAAAGGTTTGAAACAAGACGGCTTGATGCAAGTTTACCGCTATGCAAACCGGGTGCCGTTGCAGTATCAAGCTTCTGGTTGCGCGATGACCAAAGCAGCCCTATCAGTGCCTTGGAAGTCTTACAACTTAAACCAGTCTAAAGGTGCCTTGCCGACGGGGCCAGTGGTGGTGATGATGCATGTGGCATCGGTGTGGGTGCCTTATACGTCTGAGTCTAAAGAAGCGATTGCGCATTACCCAGAGATTTTAAAAGAATTTCGGCTTGCTTTAATGGAGTGCGGTAGAAAATTACAGCGCCACTTAAAGCATCAAAAACGCCAAGCTGAAGAAGCAAAAAAACGGGGATATATCGAAAAATATTTGAACCCAATTGGCGAAGCCTTGCAGGCGATTTTGAAGCTCTCTGAAAAAGATAAGAAAAAGACTGTCGAAAACCTAACTTACTTACTGGATAAAAATTATGGCCAAAAAAAGTCAGAACAAAAAAACGATTAAGGCCATCGAAAAAACGGCCTCTAAAATCTATGACGACATTTCAAAGCGCAAGGCACCAGATCTCAAAATGCCAATACGTTCGTTGAAGAACGTCAAGTACAATAAAAAAGTCGGCTTTTTTGAGCTAGGCAAAGAAGTCAAAAAGAGAACTTTAAGCGTCAATACAGTTAAAACTTTTGCACAAACACTTCAGATGATGTCTTTAAGCAAAGACTTAGTCGATAACGATGACTTCGCAACCAAGCGAGATGCTTACTATCAATCCAAAAACTGGGGCGATGCACGTTTCAGTGAACAGACCGAGTCTGATAGCGTGATGGACGACATTGAAGCGCTATTTGCTTTAGAGGGCCTGACGCGTGAAGAACTGCGCTTTGTGCCTGACCAGCACGGTGGTTCCGTGGCTGGTGAGCTCAAAGTAATTGACACAGACTTAGAGTCAGGCGAGCGAATCACCATTGATTGCACCAAATTTGGCTCGGGCGCTTATGCGGTGCCGTCGTGGGTAGAGCACTTGGAGTTTAAAACCAAAGCGAAGTTTATTTTGTGCATTGAAACCCAGGGTATGTTTCAGCGTTTGCAAAGCCACAAATACTGGAGAAAATCCAACTGTATTTTGGTGAGTATGGGTGGCGTGCCGACGCGTGCTTGTAGGCGTTTTGTGAGGAGGCTTTCTGAATCTGCAAAGATACCAGTCTATGCTTTTACTGACTGTGACCCTTATGGAATCGCCAATATTTACAGAACTCTTAAAGTAGGCTCTGGAAATGCCGCGCATATTAATCAGTTTTTCTGTGTGCCCAATGCCTCTTATATGGGATTGATGCCACAAGATATCGAGATTTATGATTTGAAAAAAGCGACGCATCCCCTAGGTGACCAAGACAAAAAACGAGCTCACGATGCGCTTAAAAACGACCCGTTTTTCCAGGCGCATAAACCTTGGCGAGATGCCCTGCAAACAATGCTTAAGATGGGGGTTAGAGCAGAGCAGCAGGCCTTGAGTTTGCACGGTTTGAACTTTGTCATAGAAGAGTATTTGCCTAGGAAGCTTAAGGCGCCGGATAAATTTTTGCCTTAATATCATCGTCATCCTGGGCTTCGTATTGTCATCCCGGCCTTGAGCCAGGATGACAATTTGAAACTTCTTTGTTTCCTAAGTATGCGTTTCAAAATACTCACAACTTGCGCTTTGTTTGCCATGCTTGTTCAGGCAGCACCAGAACAGGAAGTAGAACAAAACCCAGAGTGCCCTTATGATTCTGAAGAGGAGGAGACAGGAAACCTGCTCTATGACATAACGGATGAATGGGAGTATCAAAACCTGAATCGAGATGGTCTCTTAATGGGAAACGTGCTTTAATTACCGGCGGCACCAAAGGCATTGGTAAAGCGACGGTCCAAGAATTTTTGGACCTTGGCGCCGAAGTCATGACGACTGCTCGGAATGCTGAGCAGCTCGAAGCTTGCCTAGATAACTGGTGTAGCCAAGATTATAAAGTCCATGGCATTGCTTCAGACATAAGCGAGCATGCAGGTCGCATAAAGCTATTTGAGTTTGCTAGGGAGCTTTGGCCGGCGCTTGATATTTTAGTCAACAACGCAGGGACTAATAACCGTAAGCCTACGGTGGAGTACTCGAGCGAAGAAATAGATAAGCTTTTTCAAACCAATTTGATGTCTGCTTATGAGTTAAACAGGATTTTTTTCCCAATGCTTCGCGATAGTCAAAATGCTTGCATCACCAATATTGCTTCGATTGCGGGCCTTAATCATCTGCGTTCTGGTTCGCCCTACGGGATGACAAAAGCTGCTATGATTCAAATGACACGTAACTTAAGTGTCGAGTGGGCAGAGCATGGCATTCGGGTGAACACGGTTGCACCAGGGTTTACTGAAACGCCGTTGGCTGAATTTTGGCAGGCAAACAAAGACTTATTAGCTGAAGTTCACCGACGAATTCCACTAAACCGTTTTGCTAAAGCAGAAGAAATTGCGAGTGCGATTGCTTTTACAGCAATGCCAGCGTCGTCTTATATGACCGGGCAATGTATTACAGTTGATGGTGGTTTAATTGTGAATGTGATTTAGGGGTTGCGCAGCACATACGATCTTTTTAAATCTTGTTTAAACATTCTAATGGCTGCTTCTCGAAGGTTATCGTCTAAGCAAATCATCGTACTTTCGGTCCAAATAAGGCCAGTCTCATCGAAGTTGAAGCTGCCGATTCCAACTGCAAGATTATCGAAAAAGTAAACTTTAGAGTGCAGCCAAGATGGATATACAAAAGCTTGGATTTTGGTGTCGTAGAGTGAGTCATAGACGCTGCTTAAAAAGTAGTAACCCATAATCCGACCAACCCATTCTGGAGAGCCTTCTGGTCTTGAACGAATAAAACCTGGGCCATTGGTGATTAAAAATACCTCGCCATTTGGATTTTCGGATATGCTATTAAAAGCGTTCCACAAGTTTTCTTGCTCCGGGCTGCCATAAGCGTTGAGCGAGAGCGAGTGAAATATTGCTCGTCTTTTTGCTCGTTGAGCATAAAGCTTATAGCCTTCAAAAACCCAAAACTCTTCTTTAGAGGGTGTTTGAGATATAAAGCGACATAGGCCTTTTAAGGGCTTTTGATTGAGCCACTCAGCGTACTGTTGAGTCTGTGGTCTGATGATTTTTTTGATTGGAACTGGATCGTTGGGTTCAGCTGAGCACCACAGTGAGGCAAAGCGCGTTAAAATATCAAGTACCACTGGACCTGAGACAACAGCGTCTGTATCTCGAAAACGGACATTGCCCTCATCTTGTTTGGAGTACCAAGAACCAATATTTTGGCCACCGACAATAGCTGTTTTGTTATCGACAATAAAAATTTTGTCGTGAAGCTGAACCACGCCGTAGTTGGTAATATAGGAGTAGGGCATGGTGCCGACATTGACGCCTTTTAGGCGCATGGATTCGGTGCAGGTTCCAGAAAAGGCCCAGGTCCAAGGGCCGCCGGTTACTAAAAAGCGGACATCGACGCCACGTTTCATGGCCTTGACGAGCCCTTTCGCAAACAGTTTGCCGCCATCATCGCAAACAATCTGAAAAGTAGCGATATAGATGCTTTTCTTTGCTGATTTGATTAAACCTAGTTTAACGCTAGCCGAGTGTGCGTTTGGTAGTAAAGAAACATCATTGCCAGCAGTTAATCTTGAATAAGTCTTATGATCGAGCTCTCGTTGAAATTTGGGTCTCAAGTATGGGTGTGTTTGAGAGGGTTGATACGCAAAAAAATCGTTAATTTGAGAAGGCTTGGGGTGCTCGCGTTTCTGGTTTTGATCCATGGCTTCATCCATCCAAGCCTTACGGGACTCGAATGATTGGCAACCTGACAAAAACGCTAAGATTAGAATAAAACTAAGTCGATGCACTGCATTGATAATAGCATGAAACTCAGCATAAGTTAGGGGCATGAAACTCATTGGCCTGACAGGTGGGATTGGCTCCGGAAAGAGCACGGTTGCAAATTGGTTTAAAGAACGCGGTGTACCAGTATTGGATGCTGATGCCATGGCCCGGGAAGTTTTGACGCCCAAAATGGTGCAAGAAAACTTTGGGCCAGAGTTTTTAGACGATGGCCAAATTAATCGCGCTAAGTTAGCTTCGTATGTTTTTAAAAACCCAGATGAACGAGTTAAATTAGAGCTTTTAACGCATCCTTTAATCGCCAAGAAACTTCAAAAAGAGCTTGAAACGCTTTTAGAAAAGCCGCTGGTTATTTATGAGGCAGCTTTGATTTTTGAAAAGAAGCTTCAAGATAAGTTTAATGGGGTAATGTTGGTGACTGCGCCTGAAGAAATTAGGCTCCAAAGGCTTTTAAATCGCGGAGATTTAAGCCGAGAAGAAGCTCAGGCGCGTATCAGTGCCCAAATGCCAGATGACGATAAAACGCCTCTGGCGACCTATGTGGTTGATAACTCAGGGAATAGAGAATCTTTATTAGTTGTCCTGAGCAAACTGTTTGAGCCATTCGATCGATTGCTCCTCTGAATTGAAGAGCTTGACTGGCGTTGGTGGCTTATTGAAGCCGATGAAGAAGTTACTAATCACTCGGCCTACCGTTGAGCGTGTGACCCCTCCACAGGCGGCCAGCAAAGAGCCAGCACGCTCACTGACGTAATAATCTCGGGCGTCACCGTCCATAGAGCGCAAGGCTGTAAAGTCTACCAGCATCGGGTGTTTAACGCCGTTTGAGAGCTTCTTGATTACTGCTTCGCATTCGAGTGCGTCTTGCTTGGTTTCTGTGGCGTTTTGTAGAAAGACTTTATGGATAATCCCAAGGTCATCTAGCCAAAGTTTGGCGGTTCTAGTTGTAATTACATCAGGGTTATTTATTTGTTCCATTAGTTAACTATAATATATTTAATTGTTGAAGATCAACATTTGAATATGATAATATTTTTGTATGAATCCGGAAGAACAATCTAATCTTAGGCAGGATGAGGCAGAGCGGCTAACTGAAGAGATTTTGGATGTTATTTTGAGTTTATCTGCTCTTGATTTTAGTAAAAAGATCGAAGTGGGCTATGAGGATTCAAACTTTAATGCGGTGGCTGTGGGCCTTAATATGCTTGGCCAAGAGCTAGAGCGCTCTGTTATTTCCAAGCAGGCTCTTGAAGAAGAGGTTGATAAGCGAACCAAAGAACTTCGCGTTAGAGAGCAAAAGTATCGCAATATCTTTGAAAGCACCTCTATTTCAATATGGGAACAGGATGTTTCAAAACTTGTCTATGCAGTTGATGCACTGAGATCTGATGGCATTAAAGATATCAAGAAATTCTTATCTCAAAACCCTGGCTGGATTTTCAAAACCTTGGAGTGGGTATCTATCGTCGATGTCAATCGTGCTTCAGTGAGCATGTTTGAGGCCAAAAACAAGAAGGAATTATTATCTCGCTTTCAGGAACTCTTGAAAGAAGAAACGCTCAAGAGTTTTGAGTCTGTGGTGGTAGGCCTTTGGAATGGTAAGCGCGAATTTGACTTTGAAACCGTTATGTGGACCTTAAGTGGCCATCGCCTGAATGTCATGATTCAGATTCGAATACCGCCTAAAGGTGCTCCTAATAACAATACCTTGATGAGTATAGTGAACCTAACCGGGCAGCGAGAGCTCGAAGAGCAGTTAAGACAATCTCAGAAAATGGAGGCAGTGGGTCGCCTAGCAGGGGGGGTTGCTCATGATTTTAATAACCTACTGACTGTGATGCTGAATTATGGTCAGATGCTGCAAGAAGAACTCAAGCCCACAGATTCTATGCGCAAACAGGTCGATGCTATTGTAGAGTGCTCTGAGCGAGCATCTGCTTTGACTCAACAGCTTTTGGCGTTCAGCCGTAAGCAGGTGATTACACCTAACATTTTGAATCTGAACGATATTTTAACTAAGCTCCATAAAATGCTTGAGCGGCTATTGGGTGAGAATGTATTGCTGATTAATAAGGTTTCTCCGGAAGTATCTATGCTCATTAAGGCTGATGCCAATCAGGTGGAGCAAATTGTCATGAATTTGGCTATTAACGCTTGTGATGCCATGGGTTCTGGTGGTAAGCTTATTTTGGAAACCAGCGAAGTCGAGGTTGATGCGTTGCATAGTCATGACCGCTCTGAACTGGAGCCCGGCCATTATGTGATGTTAGTAGTCAGTGATACTGGTTGTGGCATGCCGCTTGATGTCCAAAAGCGTATTTTTGAACCTTTTTATACAACCAAAGGTGTTGGCCAGGGAACTGGCCTTGGGCTTTCTACCGTTTATGGGAACATGAAGCAAAATCAAGGTACAATTACGGTTTATAGTGAAGAAGGGCACGGAACGACTTTCAAACTCTATTTTCCTAAGATTAATAAGGATGGAAGTATAGAAGCTTCAGCCAGCTCAAATGAGGATGAAACCACAGGAGGGAGTGAGACTATTTTGCTGGTTGAAGATGAAGAACGGGTTCGTACGGTGGCCAGAACACTTCTTGCTAAGTATGGCTATAAAGTCTTAGAAGCATGTAATGGCGGTGAAGCACTGCTTATTTGTGAGCAAGAAAAAGGCCGCATTGATATCATGCTAACGGATGTGATTATGCCTAATATGAATGGAAAGCAGTTGGCAGAGCGCCTTAAAACAATCAAGCCTGATATGAAGGTGGTTTTTATGTCTGGTTATACAGATAATGTGATCACGGAAAATGGTGTTTTAGATGAGGGGGAATCTTTCATACAAAAGCCATTTACTTCTAATTCGCTATTGAAGCTTTTGAGGGAGAAGTTAGACTCATAAATATGAGTTCAAAATGGATTCGCGTGCAAGGTGCACGTGTACACAACTTAAAAAATATCAGCGTTGATTTACCAAGAGACCAGCTAGTTGTCTTAACTGGTTTGTCAGGTTCAGGTAAAAGCTCGCTTGCTTTTGATACAATATATGCCGAAGGACAGCGACGTTATGTTGAGTCGCTTTCAGCCTATGCACGCCAGTTTTTGGAAATGCAAGATAAGCCCGATGTGGATCAAATAGACGGGCTATCGCCAGCGATTAGCATTGAACAAAAAACCACCAGCAAGAACCCACGATCGACCGTAGCGACGGTCACAGAGATCTATGATTATCTTAGATTACTATTTGCGCGTGTTGGTAGAGTCTTTTGTTACTCTTGCGCAAAACCAATTGAAGGCCGAAGCGCCACCCAAATAGTAGACCAAATCTATGAAGAGCTAGCAGATGCTAAAATACAAATATTATCGCCAATCGTGCGTGACCGAAAAGGCGAGTATCGCAAAGAGTTAGCTGAGCTAAGACGCCAAGGTTTTGTGCGCGTTCGCATAGACGGTGAGATTAGGCTTCTTGAAGAAGATATTATTTTAAAACCAAGGCTTAAACACACGATTGAAATCGTCATAGATCGTCTGGTGATTTCTGAAGATAATCGGGCGCGTTTGGCCGAAAGCGTAGAGCTAGCGCTTAAAAAATCTCAGGGTTTAGTGGTGATTTTGTCAGGCAGTAATGAAAAGATTTTGAGCGAGCACTCAGCTTGTATAGACTGCGGTATTTCGTATCCAGAAATAGAGCCACGTAGCTTTTCGTTTAATTCGCCTCAGGGAGCTTGCCAAGCTTGCGCAGGCTTAGGTGTTGTTTATGAGGCTGCTAAGCCTAAAAAATCACGTTGGCGCCGATCTGTCACCCCGGCCTCCGAGCCGGGGTCCAGAACCTGGCAACCAAGCTGGATCCCGGGTCAAGCCCGGGATGACAACATTCCAGAAAGCTGCCCAAGCTGCGAAGGCAAACGTTTACGCAAAGAGTCTTTGTTTGTACGTGTCGGCGGCCTGTCGATTACTGAGTTTACGCAAAAATCGATTAGCGATGCACATGATTTTTTAAAAGCGCTTAAGCTCAGCGAGCGCGAAGAGATTATTGCGAGCGCCGTTTTAAAAGAAATTGAAGGCCGTTTAAGCTTTTTGCTGGCAGTGGGCTTAGAGTATTTAACGCTGGAGCGCTCAGCGGGGACGTTATCTGGTGGCGAAGCACAACGTATTCGATTAGCAACACAAATTGGCTCTGCTTTGGTAGGTGTTTTGTATGTGTTAGATGAGCCTAGTATTGGTTTGCATCAGCGTGATAACGAACGGCTGTTAAAAACCCTCAAGCATTTGCGTGATTTGGGCAATACGGTTTTAGTAGTTGAACACGACGAAGAAACGATTTTAGCAGCAGACCATGTGATAGACATGGGCCCAGGGGCAGGGCGCTTAGGGGGCGAGATTGTTGCGCAAGGTGCGCCCAAGCAAATTTTGGCCAATAAAAAATCGATTACTGGCCAGTATTTATCTCGGCGTTTAAAAATCGATGTCCCCGCTCAAAGACGTTTAGGGAACGGCAAATTTATTGAGCTTTTGGGGGCAACTGGTCATAATTTACAAAACGTCGATTTCAAAATCCCCCTAGGCACTTTTATTTGTGTAACAGGTGTTTCTGGTTCAGGTAAAAGCAGCCTCGTCGTTGATACGTTGAGATGCATTTTAGATCAGGCATTTTGGAACACTAAAAAGCCTGCGCTTGAATATAAAAATATCAATGGCTTAAAGCATGTCGACAAAGTTATCGATATTGATCAGTCGCCTATTGGCCGAACTCCAAGAAGCAATCCAGTTACTTATACGGGTGTTTTTGATGATATTAGAAAGCTTTTCGCGAGTCTGCCAGAAGCGAAGATGCGCAATTACCAAGCTGGTAGATTCTCTTTTAATGTCAAAGGCGGGCGTTGTGAAATCTGCGGCGGCGCTGGTGTTAACAAAATCGAAATGAACTTTTTGCCAGATGTCTATGTGACTTGCGATGTCTGCAAGGGCAAGCGCTTTAATACTGAGACTCTCATGGTCACTTACAAGACAAAAAATATATCAGAAATCTTGGAGATGACCGTCGATGACGCTTATGAGTTTTTTGAAAATATCCCTGCTGTTAAACGTAAATTAGACACGCTAAAGCGCGTGGGGCTAGGCTATATTCACTTAGGCCAACAAGCGACAACTTTATCTGGTGGTGAGGCCCAGCGTGTGAAGTTGAGCAAAGAGCTTGCTAAGCGTTCTACAGGAAACACGATTTATATTTTGGATGAACCCACGACAGGACTACACTTTCATGATGTGAAGCACTTGTTAGAAGTGCTGCAGTTTTTATGCGACCAAGGCAATACTGTATTAATTATTGAGCATAACCTAGACGTAATCAAAGTCGCTGACTGGGTAATAGACTTAGGCCCTGAAGGGGGCGGTAAAGGCGGCCAAATTATTGCTGAAGGCTCGCCTGAGCATGTAGCTCAGGTAGATAAAAGCTATACGGGCCAGTTTTTAAAAGACATTTTTGAGCGTGAAAACCATGAGCTCAAAGAACGCCAGGCAGTGAGTAAAGCGCCTATTAAGACCATTGACCAAATCAGGGGCCGCCGAGCGAAATTGTAGACGGTTTTAATAGGGGTGAGGTCTTACCAATAACAACTCCTCACGCTTTCGTCAGTAGGACTTCGAGCTTCCATGCAGAATCTGCAAGTAGCTTCTTGGACTGTCGAGTCTTTCCAGAGATTAAATATCCAACCTACTGAAACGAAAGTGTATGCTGCGCCAAGAAGGGCGCTTATTTTGCCAAAAGTAGCCCGTGTCATTTTCTCGAAGACACTATCAGCAGCTTTCGCTGCGATGGATACTGTTTGTGCTGCTTTGCCATCGCCTTGTGCTATTGGTTCTTCTTCGGTTAGAATCTGCAAGAATTTAAGGCAGCAAGAGCTTGTGAGTTCTATCTGTTCATATAAGCTATCTTGCAGTTCTTCTATTTGGTCGGCTGGCACTTTTAGCTTTTTGAGCAATTTAGGGGTATAACTATCTAAGGTTATGGTATCTAAATCTAGTTCGGTTGGGTTTTCCGCTACTGGAGCGGGTTCTATCTTTTGAATGGCGCGAAGCCAGCCGTTAAAGCATTCTCGCTCATTTTCTGTTACTTTTCGAGCAATGGCTATTAGTCCCATTGGGATGAGGGGGAGTGCAATTGTGAAGCTCAAAATAATGCCGGTGATACTCAAAGAATTTTTAAAAGTTTGTTTAGCGGTTTCAGCTTGATAACAAGGCTTTGGTTTGCGAATGTCTTCAACGACGTTGCCCATGCAGCTATAAAATTTCGTGCTGCAGTTAGGTTCAGTGATATTGCTTGGTGCTGCTGTCGTTGTTGCTGGAGGTCCATCAAGGCAATTAGTGAAGTTGGACTGGCAACCTTCGAGCTTATTGTAGTTAATGACAGCTGCGTTAAGTAAAACAGATGCGAAAAGTGCTAAGAATAGAACTAATCTTGGCATAGCGACTAATTTAACGTCTGGGAGAGTGGGGTTATTTCGGAGAGGTCATCCCAACACATACGCAAATATCAACGGCGTCACAATCGTCGCATCCGACTCGATAATAAATTTAGGTGAGTCGGCGTTGAGCTTGCCCCAGGTTATTTTCTCGTTAGGGGTAGCGCCGCTGTAGGAGCCGTATGAAGTTGTACTGTCGCTAATCTGGCAAAAATAGCTCCAAAGTTTGGCTGGCTTTTGTAAATCTTGAGATATTAAAGGTACAACACAAATCGGGAAGTCACCTGCAATTCCGCCGCCGATTTGGAAAAAGCCCAAGCTGTTATGCTGAGTTATTTCTTGATACCAATGGACTAAATAATTCATTTGGTGAAAGCCACTTTTCATGGTGTCGAGGCTTTTAATATTGCCCTTGATATAATTAGAAACAAATATATTGCCCAAAGTCGCGTCTTCAGCGCCGGGTGTAAAAATTGGCAGATTTTTTTGAGCTGCTGCTAAGAGCCAGGAATTTTTGGGGTCAATTTGATAGGCGTTTTCAAGCTCGCCAGACAAAAGCATTTGATACATAAACTCATGTGGGAAATAAGATGTGCCAGCTTTGTCTGCTGCCATCCAGCGATTTAAAATCACATGCTCGATGGCACGCATGGCTTCTTCTTCAGGGATACAAGTGTCTGTAACGCGATTAAGGCCCTTTTCGAGTAAAGCCATCTCGTCTTGGGCGCTAAGTGCTCGCCAGTTGGGGATGTGTTCATAAGATTCATGGGCAACTAAGTTAAATAGATCTTCTTCTAAGTTGGCACCCGTGCAGCAAATCGCATGCACTTTATCTTGGCGAATCATTTCGGCTAGTGAACGCCCAATCTCGGCGGTGCTCATGGCGCCTGCAAGCGTGATGAGCATTTTGTTGCCTGAGCTTAGCTGCTCACAGTAGCCCTCTGCCGCTTCGACGCAGGTTTTGGCGTTGAAGTGCCGGTAGTGCTCCCGCATGAAGGCTTTGACTGCTGTATTTGTAGTGACCATAAAAACTTCTCAATTCTAAGTTGTATCAGTTCAGGGTGTTCAATGGGCGTGCAGTGTGTGCCGCTAGGTATAAAGAGCATTTCGCTATTCTCAACAGCATGATGCATATCCAAAGCTACCCAGCGAGGAGAAAAAGCGTCTTGCCCCCCAGAGATAATCAGGGTTGGGACTTGAATCTTTG
>JAESQZ010000193.1 GCA_016764955.1 Deltaproteobacteria bacterium
ATTGTGTTTTTTTGGAAACTTTTGGTCTTATTCCGGCATAATCTACCTGTAATCTTTCTTTATCTATGGCTGGATAATACATGCTTATAGCGCCAAGAAATTGCTCTGCGTTAATACCCAGCCCTGTCGGGATGGGCTGTGGCACCGTTGCCCATTCCACGGGCGAAAACGGGATACCAGCCTTCCACCTACGCTAAAGCTTCGGCGGACAAGTCGCCAGGGTGACCGAATACCACTGTATCGCCATCTGTTTGAACTTATATGGCTCTGCGAGCACTGCTCATAATTATCTTGTTCAGCACTGCTGGCAATTTGAACGCTGCCCGGTGCTACCAGAATATTGCCGGCGTCCAACTGAACGAGCAACGTGTACAGGTCTTAAAGTGGCTTACTTATCTTGCTCGAGCCATGAGTGCTTACCAAATACTTCCCCGTGTAGTCGACCCACAGGCTGACATTGAACTTTGGAGAGGCTTTTTCAAACTGCTGCCTTGGGTAAGCTTATTTGGTGCATCCATCTGGGTGGACATCCAATGGCTTGAAGAAGGCCCGAATCCCATTCCAACTATAAAAAGAGACTCTGTTGAGCTTTTGAGCTGGCTTTACACCTTTGAAAGCTGTTTTTGGGCACTATTCGATTAAATTATCTAGCCTGGTGGAGCTGATCGGGATCGAACCGACGGCCTCTAGAGTGCGATTCTAGCGCTCTCCCAGCTGAGCTACAGCCCCATAATGTGATCATACCAGCACCACCGTTGTCATGCCAGCGAAGGCTGGCATCCAGATCAACCACCAGCACTATTCTGGATCCCAGCCTTCGCTGGGATGACAACCACCTTTTATTCCCCTGCCCATTGTCAATTGGCACTAGCCTGTTACAAGAAGGCATGTGACCCAAGAAAAGCCATATCCCTATAAACGGCTAATCCAATTTTCTTTGCTCGGCATGTGCATCATTGCCAGCTATGGCTTTGCAAGACCCGTCACTGATAGCCTCTTTCTCAAACATCACGGCGCCCAGAATCTTCCCTTTGCATATCTGCTGTCACCATTTGTGGCGGCAATAGCGATGTCGGTTTACAACCACTTCAACTCTCACATATCTCTCTTAAGACTGCTTAGAGCTAGCTGCATTATTAGCATTGTCTTCATGTTTATAACTCTCTGGTTGTATCAAATACAAATGCCCGGCTCTGTTTACACGCTCTATGTCTGGCGTGAAGTCTACATGGTTTTATTGATAGAAATGTTTTGGAGCTTGGCAGATAGCTTATTCAGCCTTAAAGCTGCCCGAAAATCTTATGGTTTTGTACTGGCAATCAGCTCTCTAGGAGGCCTGAGCAATTTACTGGTCGGGCCCATGGCACAAAGTTACGGAACCCCATTGGCTCTTTTAGGTGTCGTTCCCTGCTTGCTCGCTTGTGTTGGGCTAACTTATTACTTTGCCAACACACTTGAGATACAACCTGTTTTTCCCAAAAAGCATGCCAAAGCTTTTGGCAGCGAAAGTTTGGGCGTTGTCTGGAAAAGCAAATACTTAGTTCCTATGCTATTTTTGATTGCTATTGTTCAAATATCTATTTCTCTTATAGATATTCAATTTAACACCTATCTTGAACAAGCTTACACTGAGCTCGACCTAAGAACCCTGATGATTGGCCGGGTTCATGCTATCGATAATACCATTGCTGCTGTGCTTCAATTGTCTGCAGGTTTTATTATTAAAATGGTTGGAATTGGCGGTATATTTGTAGGAATTCCTTTGATTTTAGGCACAGCTATCCTAAGCTTTCTAACAGCACCAACATTTTTATCGGCAGCTCTTTTGAAAATCGTCAGCAAGACTTTTGACTATTCTTTATTGAGAGCCTCAAAGGAAATGCTTTATATCCCACTTAGCCACCCCGAAAAAACACAAGGCAAGGCATTAATTGATATTTTAATATATCGAATTGCAAAGAGCAGCGCCGCTCTTCTCATTCTCTTTCTTGCTGCTATCAGCTATTCAGCATACATAATGAACTTTGTTCTATCCTTAGTTTTAATCTGGATTTTACTGGCTGTCATGATTGTCAAACGTTACAAGTCTGTCGTATCGTTCTATCATGACAGAATTTAGCCCCTCTATTGCGATTGCGGGGAGTACTGGTTTTTTGGGCAGCGCTTTATTTAAAGCGCTCACGCTGCGAGGCCTTCCGGTAAAGCGCCTCATTAGAGTGCAGCCTCATCAAGATACTTCCAAAGAAGTCTACTGGAACCCTGCCTCTGGCCACATCGAACGTGTCGGCCTAGAGGGCGTTGATGTTGTTATTAACTTGGTGGGCGCACCTATCGCAGGAAGGCGATGGAGCGACACTAGAAAAAAACTTCTTTATCAAAGCCGTGTAGAGTCCACAAGGCTTCTTTCTAGAACCATTGCTAAACTCAAAAAACCCCCTCGGCTCATGCTATCTGCATCAGCTATCGGCTACTATGGCAACGACCCCCGTGAAGTTGTCAATGAAAGCTCTGATAAGGGTGAAGGGTTTTTAGCTAATCTTTGTGTGGATTGGGAACAAGCGACTGAAGAAGCCCAACAGGCCGGCGTGCGTGTCGTTCATCTACGTACAGGTGCTGTTCTCGGCCCTGGCGGCGGTATGTTAAAACGACTACTTACTTGGTTTCGGATTGGCTTAGGCGCCTCTTTAGGATCAGGCACACAGCCAATGAGTTGGATTTCCTTAGACGACTGGGTTTCCGCCTGTGAATACCTGATATTCCAATCAAAGCTTTCTGGCCCAGTTAATTTAAGTTCTCAGCACCCTGTCAGCAATTTCGAATTTTCAACCAGCTTAGCAAAAGCGCTACACCGCAAAGCCTGGCTTCGCATCCCTGAACGCTTGATACTGTGGCGTTACGGAGAAATGGGGAAAGAACTCATGCTAGGAGGCAGGAAGGTTGAACCTAAGAAACTACTTGATGCAGGGTTTAAGTTTAATCACCCAACGCTTGAGCAGGCTTTGAATGCGATTTTGAGCTAATACCCAAGGTTGTCATACCAGCGAAGGCTGGCATGACAATATGGGCCTTGCAAAAAACGTCTTGGGCAGTAGTGAGCGAAGGCTGGCATGACAATGCAGCAATTACTTCGCCGAGTCTAAATAGTCACCAAGTGTTCTTAAAAGATCAATCAACATCAAGCGCTCACGTAGGCTTTTTTGGCCCTCTTCGGAATTACTGGCTGTTCGTGCAAATTCTTTGGTGTCGTTCAAGATCATATAACCAGGTGAGAGATCTTCTGAGCCAATCAAATAAGAGCGGTATCTCAAATGACTATAGGGATCTTCCAAAGTCGCCTCTTTCATGTTGCCGCCATGAACCGGATCTTGGCCACTTCCCACAAGGGTAATGCGCGCCCGTTTGATGTAATCCATTTGGCCATCCACAGGGCTGGTGAAATTAACAGCCGGGAAGAGCAGCGCATAGTGCCGCATTGCCCACGAACTGCTAGACTTAATTCGGGGTTGTTCAGCGGCCGCTTGGGATGGCTCAAACGATACTATAGGCCGATATTGAACCTTGGCTTTGCCCTCGCTGTCAACCACCAATAAAGGCGCATTTTCATAGGCTTTATCCAGCATGAGATTTGTAAACAAACGAATCATCTCAGGCGCAAAAATACGGTAGTAACCAATCGAGAATGCGCCGCGATTAAATTGATCTGAAAAATCTCGAACAAATCGCGCCCGGCTATCTGTCAATGCCCGCATCGCATAAAGCTTGTCATACATATGCCCAATATTATTGGCCTTATAGAAATACTCCGGTGTAAAGTGTGTGTCATAATAACGCCCTTGATCGAGACCTATCTCGACAGGTGACTCACACGTCGAAACTTCTTGCTCGGGCACATAGAGTTTGTCTGCCCCCAAGCAGTAGCGCCCTGGCTCTACACTTTGAAGCACGCGCCCGAAAAAGTTGAGCCCCTTATAAGCAGCTGCGCTCCAGTCTTGTACCATTGGCCAAATATTCAGCGATGTTTTTTGGTAATAGTACAAGTAACGGAACGGGTTCAACATCGGCCGATAGGTACGCGTATAGAGTCTATACCCGTAATCATCTACTGATATTTTAATTCGATCCCGCCTAAAACTATTTAACCAGTAATAGTTCTCATATAAATCAGCAGCATTTTGAACCACTTCTTCTTGAGAAGCGCCCATATCCCAACGATTACAAGTTAGACTGCTGCCAGAAGCATAAGTGTCGGAACAATATAGATATGGCACTTCATGCAGGTTTTCATAGCCCTTTTTACCGAAAAGATTTCTACCAACACTTATATAGTAATCATCAAAAGAAACATCTTTTCGTTTGTAAAGATTGTTCGGCTTTGCTTCAATGCCAAGAGACTTGATGTCAACCCGAGCACTCTTACCGGCGTCATAAGCTGATTTTACTTTTTTATAATGAGCAGTTAGTTTTTCATTTACACCGCCACCGGCATAAAGATATGGCAAGTCTGTGTAGTGGAATAGTTTTTTATTATTATGCCAGGAGTTAGGAACAAATTTTTCTTCTGACTCGTCAAAAACTTCTACCAAGTTGCCATAACCAAACTTAATCGCCGCTCGGTCATACAGCCCAATCCCGAAGAAATCACTGTTAAAGCGCTGCCCATAATCCATGATCGACGAGTACTGCATTTCAGCTTTATGTTTGGTTTCTGGCTCCCAAAAACTTTTTGAGAAATTCATTGCGTCTATTGAGCCTTCGAAATTGTGTCTTAGCCCTAAGTTATGGCCTAACTCATGAGCAGCTGTTGCTTTAAATATTTGAGCGCGAATAATTTGGTAAGCCTCCATCCAAGACTTACCTTTTAGGCTAGCGGCTAAATCTGTCACTTGTGGATCAATAAATTCTGCTGCAAAACAAGCATTTCTCTCTTCCCAAAATCGTTGTTTACGCTCAAAATTAGAAAGCTTTTCTTCCCACAAAGAAGGCTTGAAATCTTCAAGCAAATAACGTTCTTCTATGCGCAAGTCTCGCAAACGATCCCAGTTGCTAGGGGTTGCATCTCCTATTGGCACAAAATAGTTATTATCTCCCAAGCGCTCCGCGCGACTACGCACCAAAGAGGCAAAACGATTCACAACTTTCGTAGGTGTTGCTTTCGGATCATCCTGAGCCAGCCGTTCCACACTCGTTTCATTATTCATTGCCTGGACAATATCTGCTCCTCTGGCTGCATAAGTATCAATGGAGGCCCCGTAAATATTGGCAGCTGCCTGTATAATTTCACCTGTTAAAGGATCCGTAAAACTCGGGCCATAACCCAATGGGCCCGCAAGCTCTGCTTTCACAGTATAGTTCAAAATACTGTAACGCACGTCACCCAATTGCTCCCAGTGAAATACCGGATCTATCTTTTTTTCGTGCGAGGCCCACTCTAAAACAGCACATGCTTGCTCTAAATTACCACGCTCTACTCGGCCAATGCCATTTTTATGTAAATCTGCCTCAAACCCATGTTGACGCGCATACTCGAGAACATGGTCAACATTGCAACTGTTGCGTTTAATTTGAAACAGGTTCTTCTTTTTTGCGACCGCCTCAAACGCCGAGCTCCAATCTTGAGCAATCTCTTGTGCGGCCTGATAGAGATCTTCTGGAAATTGCGGATTAAGATAAAAAACAATCGGTTTTTCTAAATTCCAACGATTAATAAGCTGCTGCCTGCCTGTCAGCGTAAACCCATGTTCTCTATCGTAGTGATATCGCTCAGTTCTAAAATATCCAAAGCGAGAAAAAATAGGTATTTTATATTCTTCACACTCTTCAATATTGTGAATTCTTGGATCACAAAGCTCTTTACCGTCGGGACCCGAGTAGGTTCTAAGTATCTTTAAGTCACCACAGCCCTCTTCACCCCTTACACATAAGTCTTTACCTTTTTTGCCATACTCCAAAGGCATGCTGTCGGGATAAAGGCGCAGCTCATAATTACTTTCTTTAACTTTCGCAAACGACAGTTTTACTTTTGCAGATGTTGCCGTACAGTTCCATTCACCTATTTCGCGACAGGCGCCCTTGCTTGGCTTAATTAGTGCCTCTTGAGTGGTTTCAATATAGTCTTTAGATACTCTAGTTCGATAAGGCTCTCGAGGATGCGTTTCATGCTGAATTTGTGTAAAGCTTTCTGCTTGTAACCAGTCACTGCAAGAACCGTCTGGTGCTAAATTCTTAGACCAATCAATTCGAACATATTGTCTTTTATGCCATGGCTGATCAAAATCATTTTCAATAATAACATTATTTTCAACGCCGGTTAGCGAGTTATACTCTCGCTTAATATCGAAGTGCTTCAATACTTTGAATGCAACAATGAGATTTTGCGTGCCCGGTTTTCCTGTTTCGGTTCCCGGGGTTTTCTCATAGGACCGATAAGCAAAAAGATTCTTTTCGGTTAATTCAAAACGAATTCGATCAGCGTTACACTCAGCTCCTATAAATACAGCAGCACTGGGGAACTGCTTATCAACAACCGTCGCTGCATAATACCATTCGCCATCTAAAATGCTTTTATCCAAATAACCACTGCCAACCTGAGGAACATCTTGAACAGCCTGACAGGAGCCCAAAACCAGCAATAGCAAGAAAATCGTTAATTGCTTCATCTTTATCGCCCCTAATTCCAATTGGTATACTTCGAAAAGAAACGCCTAATATCATCGGCAAAACCGATAGCATCTCGAAGTTCTCTTTTTTTGTTGTCTGTTTTTTTATTAAGATCTCGCTCATTGCAAGGTTCCAAATATGCTTCTTTACAGCTTGGGTGAGAAGCTCCGCAACACTGGCCCTGCACCCTTGTTTGTAAACATTTACAAGCTTGAACATCAGATTGAGCATCACAGCCTTCTAAAACTTCCAATTCATCTTTTAAGCTATTGAGATTAACCAAGTAGTCATAAGCAATTGGCTCTGCGCCAATTTTGTCAGCCCAGTATTGTCTCCCATCAATTGGGCTTTGGAATTCAATAGTGTCTACCCCTCTGTTCTCGGTGTTTCGAATATCATCACTGTCTCCTTTTAACCTAATGCTCATCGAATAAATCGGGTTTTCTTCAGAACCCTGTGGAATCGATAGCAGTGCGCTAGAGTAGTAAAGCGCTCTAAAAGAAAGCATATCTGCCATCGCTGGCATCACGGGCATCAGCCCTATATAATCTGGTTTTTTAAGCGTAATTGGATCTAAAATATTTCGATGAACAAGCTCGCCTTTTGGCGTCATCAAAGGCCCTAGTGACTCCCAGTCTGAGCGTATAAGCTTTGAAAACAAACCCGTCACTTCATTCGGGAACATGCGATACCAGCTCATTTTAAAAAGTTTGTCTTCTTTTAAGTCGTCGACTCTTGGAAATAGCGACCCGCCTGGGCTAGCAAGAAAACGGCCCGCCGCCAGTTTGGTATAGATACTTCCCACATAATTAAGGTGAAAGTCCTCATAATCATTGTTGAAATCAATGCTTAAGGGGCGCCCATCCCCCAAATCAATCTTACCATAAGCGTGTCCGGCCACCGGCGCTCGTCGCCCAAACAAATCTTTGTTGGTTACATTGTCTCGTGCACAGTCATCCAATTTATCAACTGATCGCATGACGTTCGGCTTATCAGGCGTTGTTAGATATTCTCCTGAAAGCGGATGCCCCAAAACATGGGCATAATGATTTAAACCCGTCACCGAGGCGGCCAAGTAGTCTTTGGCGGCATCTGAATTTTTAAAATCAGGATCAGTCAACATATGGTAGCCATACCAGCGCATGATTTTGTTAAAGTCATTCAAAACACCTAAATCTCTAGAGACGACGCTGCCTACAGCCATATCTGGGTCCCAAATGCGATCTCGCGCAAAATGGGTTGTAAAATAGTGAGCCCAATATTTGGTTCGATTCCAAGCAGCTCGTGTTCGCATATCTGCACCGACATCAAATGCCTGGCAGGTCGCATCGTACTCTCCAGAACCATCTACACAAAAACGATAAGGCACTCGATTGTTGATTGCTTTGTCAGTTTGATAATGAGCCCACTTTCGTTCATTAATGGCTTTAATATCTGCCACCAAATCAACCGGGATTTTGTGCCAGTCATTTAAAAATAACCATCGTCCAATGTCTTGATTTTCTGCAAGTTTTGTATTTTTAAATACTTCTACCAGCTGGCCATAGCCAAAGAAAATGGCCGCTTTATCATAAGGTCCTAGGCCAGATACATCGGCATTCCAAGAACCATGGTAATCCATAATCGACGAGTACATATACTCTTGTTGGCGCAAGCAATCTTGTGTACTTAAAAATGCTCCCCAAGTATCACTGGCTCGTTTTTGACAACGAACCATTCTCAACCAATAAGGCGAGTTTTCATCAATCTTAGAAAAGGCTTCTGAAAATTTTCTAGGCAGTGATTCGATTTCCCAAAACTCATGGCCGTAATTCACCGGATCAGCTGAGCCTGAAAAATTATGCATCAAGCCTAAATTGTGTCCGACTTCATGTAGCATCGTCGCCACATAAACTGCCTCACGAATACGCATGAATCGACTGCGAGGCTCTTCGTTTTTCAGCTGAAGTGCAATTCCTATAACCAAATTATCAATAAACTCGGGTGGCTCTAAAACACCCTCAAAGTATTTTTTAAATTGCTCTTCTTGACTCTCAAAATAACCAAGCGGATTTAAAGTATCGAGATATGCCTTCGCAAAAGAAGTAATCTCTTTGGCGACATCTAAGCGAGCGCTCTCCATCTCTTTGGAAAAATAGGTTTTTTCGCCCTGAAGCTGGTGAGACATTCGAGCAGCAGCGCTTTCATTGGGCAGATTTTCTTGTTCTTTCTTAATTTGCGCCATTTTTTGCTGC
Organism: Deltaproteobacteria bacterium; assembly: GCA_016764955.1. Lineage (GTDB taxonomy): Bacteria > Myxococcota > UBA727 > UBA727 > JABDBI01 > NORP243. The sequence goes on from JAESQZ010000193.1 coordinate 8,892, forward strand.
ATGTATTTATGAACATCACTTCCAAATATAACTTCTCCGAGTCTCGACTCTCCCATCATGAGGCCCATCATATCCAATGCACCTCGAGCCCTTTGGTCGATGTACCAAAGATTGACGTTTGCTTGTGATTGAATAATCTCACCCGTGTCCATATCCGCAAACATGGGTCCATAACCACTCCACGGTGTCATGGCGCGCTTGTTAATGAGATTCATTAAATTATATCGCAAATCGCCTGGTCGCTGATACTTGAACTCGTTCTTGGTTCCTTGAGTATAATACTCAAGCGCAGCGCAAACATGCTCCAAATCATCCAGCGCATTGGCTTCTTGTATATGAAGCTGCGTAAATGAAAGGCCATTCAGAGAATCATTGGCTTGATTGATGTTGCTTTCAATATCTTCTATCGAATAGCCAGCGCTTTCTTCCACTTGTTTTTTCAAGTCACCAACAAGCCATTTTTTAATATTAGCAACACGACAATCGTTTTCTTTTAAAACAAACATATCTGGGACATCATGCTTTGTTGGGTACTGGTCTTTTCTAATCTCAAAGACCAATTCTTTAAAAACATTATTCCATTCTGTGGCCACGCGACGAGAAGCTGCCATGAGCGTTTTTGGGTGTGAAACACTGGTGTAATAAATTATTGGTTTTGGAGAACCGTCTTCATTCCAAATATTAAAGCGTGTGGCATTGTAATTTTTTTGGCTCTCTAGGCGACCTCGAAAACGATCCCATTTTTGCTGGCCACTAATAGACGTTCTAAAAAATCCAAACTGATCAAAAAGTTTATTGGTATAATTAAGAGGCTGATAGCTAGATTTTTCAGGCTTCCTCATAAAAGAGTATCGGACATCAAATACCAGCGCCGATCCATCTCCCCTAAAGGCCTCCCCATAATCTCCATAAGCAGCAGCCTCGTCTGCTGTCGCGCTCTGTCTACTGGTGATTTCAAAATAACCATCTTCGAATCTAGAGCGTTTTGGATTACCAGGCTCATCTTGGCCAATCATGAAAGCTGTTTTGCTCGAGAAAGTCTTGCCAGTATCTTCTCGTTTCAAATCGGATAGCGCATCTTTACTAAAGTCCACTTCAATAAATTGACGTTTGTACCAACTTGTATTTTTGACTTTCGTGAGGACATTTCCTCGCACAGCAGTCGTCGCG
>JAESQZ010000020.1 GCA_016764955.1 Deltaproteobacteria bacterium
GCCGCTAACTGATAATCAGATCGAGACCTTAGCTAAAAAATGGAAGCTTGATATGCCAAAATTTAGGGCTGATTTGAAGAAACCTGAAGTGGCACAGCGGGTTGAGAGTAGCCGCAAAGAGGCCGAGTTTTTAGGGATTCAAGGCACCCCAGCTTTCTTTTTTAACGGAAGACCTTATTATTTGTCCACTGATCTTCAGGGTTTAGAGCTGAGGTTGGCGATGGAAAAGGCACGTCATCAGGCAGTATGCCAGCAATAGCTTGTTTTAAGCTTATGCTTATGTTAGACAATTGTCTATGATGAGCAAGTTCGTAGGCAGGCATGCAGAGCTAACAAGGCTTCGAACTTTATATGACTTAAAGAAATCAAGCTTAGTGGTTGTTAAAGGCCGCAGGCGTATTGGGAAGAGTCGGTTAGTAGCCGAGTTTGCATCTCAGGTTCAGCTTGGACGTTTTTTTAATTTCTCAGGACTTGCGCCGATAGAAGGATTGACTGCTCAGGATCAACGGGATCATTTTGCTAAAAAGCTAGGCACCCACTTCGAGGACTGGAGCGATGGCTTTTCGAAGTTGTCTAAGGAACTAAAACCTGGAGATGTTGTTTTATTTGATGAGATTTCTTGGATGGGTTTGAAAGATCCGACATTTGTTCCTAAATTAAAGGCTTGGTGGGATACAATATCATTGCATCAGCCTCATCTTTTGGTTGTTTTTTGTGGTTCTGTTTCAACTTGGATTGAAGAGAATATCTTAAATAGCACGGCATTTTTTGGGCGCGTGTCGTTGGCGATTAGCTTGGAGCCTTTTTCAATCCCACAAGCAGCTCAATTCTTGAGGAAAATTGGCTTTAAAGGATCGCCGTATGAGCAATATCAAATATTATCGACTTTAGGTGGTGTGCCTTGGTATTTGGAGCAAATTAATCCGCGTTTGATGGCTGGCGAAAATATTCGGCAGTTATGTCTTCAAAAAGATGCGCTATTGCTCTCAGAGTTTGGGCGTATTTTTCATGATTTATTTAATGGCACAGGTTCTACTTATAAAAAGATTTTGGATGTCTTGGCTCAGGGGCAAAAAACGCTGATGCAGGTTAGGCAGGCCATCGATTTCGGCATGAGTGGTACTCTCAGTCAAATGATGGAGAACTTGATTACCGCTGGTTTTGTTCATAAACATTTACAGTGGTCGATAGCAACAGGGCGTTCTCGAAAGCAAAGCTTATATCGTTTGTCTGATCCTTACATTCGTTTTTACTTAAAGTGTATTGAACCTAATCGTGCGCAAATCGAGCATGGGTTTTATGAGCTTACATCTGCTGTTTTGGGTTTTCAGGTGGAAAATTTGCTTTTGCAAAATAGGGCTTTGTTGCTCAAAAAACTGGGCATTAGGCCAAGTGATTTTGGTCAAGATGGCCCTTATCGACAAAGCAAGACATTGAGGCATGAAGGGTGCCAAATTGATTATTTGGTTCAGACTCGCACCAAAAATTTATTTGTTTGTGAGTTTAAATTAAGAAGTCGTGAACTGGGTCCAGAAATTATTGAAGAGGTTCAGGAAAAAATACGTCGTTTTTCAGCGCCTAGGGGTTTTGCTGTGGTGCCAGTGTTATTTCATTTAGGCGATGTTTCAGAGGCCGTTTATACAAGCAATTACTTTTATCAAATCATTGATATTGCTGAGTTTTTGGAAGAGGCTTCATGTTGACAAACACTGGAATTTATGTAAGTATTATAACAAATAATGCAATTAAATAAGCTATTTTTAATATTGTTATTGCTTGTTCTAGGCAGTACACCTCAAGATTACGTGAAGCCCTCTCATGAGAGGGCCATGAAGCTATTTGGCAATGAGCAAGACCAAAAGCTTTTAAACGACATTTGGCCCATTATTCGCAAGAAGATGCAGCAAGCTATCGGAGAGCCCACGGACCCGAAATCAATAGAAGAGCTCAAAGAAGATGTGGAAGAACTGGGCGAATTTTTAGAAAAAATAACAAGTGAGCCTGAGGGGCCTCGCAGGCTGCTTGAAGTAGTTCAAGACCTTGCTGGTAAAGGTGGGGAAGACTTACGCCAAATACTAAGAGATGCTGCCCAAAGTAAGGACTATCGTGAGACCTTGATTAAAGCGATGCATTTTTCAGAGTGTTGTGAGTATTGGGGAATCTCAACAGATAGCGATTGGGTTTATACTTGTGTGCCATTGTGCTGGCCCTGGACAGGACTTCCTACTGGGGCTGGAGGAGAGAGTATTGAGAAATTTTCTAAAACCAGGCTCAAGAAAAATCTAGACTTTCTCAAAATTCTTCGGGCTAGGTTTCTGCAGGAAAAGATTGACACTGAGAATCGTAGGCCTGGCGGAAGTCAGCTGAAAATAAAGCGACTACAAGATAAGCTATCTGCAAGTGCAGTGCCTAAATGGGCAATTGGTCATGCGGAAGAATGTTTGGAAGAGGCTGGGATATTTGTCTGTCTCGACGATAAATTGCCAGAATTGATTAAATTCTCAGTGCGCTATACTCAATTCTTGACAGGAGTTACCAATCCAAAAGCGCTTGATGATCTAAGCGTTGAAGAGTTTCGTGAAGTCTTGAATCGTGTTCATCAGTTTGTATCTGACCCAGATAATGGCCTGATAGCCATTTTCAAATATGCACAGGAGGGTGATTCCTGATGCGATATATTGGTTTTATTATGATGCTTGCTTTAGGCGGATGCCCTAAAGCGGAGTTTGGCAAACCGCAATTTCAACAGACGGCAAGTGCTGAAGATATTGTGCAGAGTTTATTAGAATCTCATGCGAAAGAATCAGAACAATGTTCGGCTGAAAAATTAAATCTCGTTCGAAACGAGGCTTCTATTAAAGCAACTCGAGACTTTGTGGGTGGTATCAAAAACCTAAAGCTGACAGAAGTTGGTCCTGCGCAACTTAATTTGGAGCCACTGAAATCGTTTGCTGGTGGCATCAGCCCTGATAATAAAGTTGCTTTTGGATTTGCAGTTTTGGGAAGTGAGCAATTTCGTGAGCTCTTAATAGATGTAGCTGATAACTTAGAAAAGCTTGCTGCTGATAGGTTATTCACGGATAACGTTGATAAAATTGAGAAGAAGCTTAGCCAGGATCAGAAATTGCACGATAAGCTTAGCTATGTTCTGGACATATTGGCCGATAACTTAGGGCATTTTGAAGCGCTTTGCGGCGCTGCAAAGGCTGTTATGTGTGATAAAGATTTAGGCCGTTCAGTTCTTGATGTGCTTTATGCGCCGACACCTATTTGGCAAAAGGGTGGCCCTAAGTTCGCTGGAGATGGCTTAGCGCTTTATGAAGAATTTAAAGAACCTGGAAATCTAATATTTAAATCTGTAGAAGAGCTTTCTTTCGAACGTTCACAAGAGATAAGAGGAGCGTTTTTGCAGTCTTTAGCAGGTGGTTCAGGAGAGAAATTCTGTGCTATGGAGACCATCCAGCCATTGTGTCGTCACTTGCCGCAGTTGGCAGGGTTTCTAAAAGTTCCCAAGAAGGGGTTTGTTGATCTGCTTTATCACCTTTATACGATGCAAACTGCCAATGGTTGTGTAGGTGCAGGGGTTGATTCTCTCGAAGGACAGCAAATCGCAGAAGAGCTTCGAAACATCGCAAGTTTTATCAAGGATAAAGAAAAAGGCCTTGTCTATCTTCAGAACAAATTGAGAACCATGTTGGAATCACAGAAGTAAGTTGCTTGTTCATGGGGCATGCGCTTTTTCACAAAGACCTTTTTTGTCTTAGCAATTACCCTGTCTAGTTTCTTGCTGGCATCTGAGCCTTTTCCAAGTTCGAGTGAGCTCGAGCTTTTAGGTTGGCTGGTAAATATAACTAAGCAGCATGCAGTTAAGCCAGAAGCTGGAAAAACTCAGAAACACCTAGACGTTTCGGCTGCTCAACAGTGGCTAGTTGCACAAAGCTTGCTTCTGAATAAAGTCGCTGGGGATCAAGAAGCGCTTAGATTAATCAAAGAAGTTTATGTAGGACTCCAAGGGGAAGAAGGCGAATACTTGAGGCAGATGCTTGTCTTAGCAGCTAGCGACAAAGCAGAGCGCGACTCTTTTATTCGTGGTGTCCAGTACGAGAAAGGCTTAATTACTTGGCCAGGATGTGATTTGGCGTGGGAAAAACTATGGGGATCGCCTAAAGTTAGTTTTGGAAGTAGCAAACTGAAGCAAGATATTAATGCGCTCGAAGCTAGGCTTTTTCCAAATAGACAACCACCTGATTGGCTGAAAGATCTGACAGTAGATGACTTGGATGCTTATGAACCTCAGTTTAAGTTATTTTTAAGGCTAGAGCCAAAAAGCATCGATTTGATGGCGTTTTTAATTCGCTATTTGCAGTCTTGGTTTTCGAGTGCCAATACGCTTGAAGATTCTTTGAAGCAACTAAATCATTTTCTGCTCGATAACGAGAACGGTGCGATGGCGATACTCGAAGAAGCGAAGCCTCGTAACCAGATAAACGAATTGTCGAGGTGAATATGTTCAGGTTATCGCTACTTGCCCTGTTGCTTACTTTAGGCTGCCAGTCGAAAGAAATAGAAGAATTTTTATCAAAGCAGCAAGAACATAGTGTTGAAGAAGTGACTCAGCACGTATTAAAATCCTATGCCAGTACTGCCCCCGAGTGTTCAACAGAGATGATGCAGTTGGTTGGTGAAAATGAAGCCAATACGACCAAAGTAGTGTCGCTGTTCAAGGAGCTAGCATCTGGGCATAGCAGTAAACCAATAAACCTAGACAAGTTTAAATCAGAGCGTGAACAGATCGCTCAAATATTTACGCATGATCAGTTTTTTGAAGTTTTGCAAGATGCTTCAAAATTGCTTCGAGAAATATCGAGCAATGATAAGATTATGAGTAGCCTTGAAGCAGTTCATCAGTCTTTTCAAGCTGAAGACGGTGATAGGTTAGCAGAAATTCTGGAAGTGGCTTTTTCTCAGCCCTCCAAATTGCAAACACTTTTCGAGGCTGCTCGAACTTGGGCCTGCTCTGATTATTCGCAAGACGATTTGTTGGGCTTTATTTATGCGCCTAAAACACTCTGGGAGCTAGGTGGTAGAAAACTCTTGAGCAATGGCCTTTTCTTGGTTGGTAGCGGGGATTTTGTCCCTAATAGTTTACAGGTACAACAAAACCTTGCTGCGTTGGAGTTGCCACCTAAGCTTAAAGAGTTTGTTGGCTTGCTAAAAGAGATGCTGCCTAAAGGGAAGGGTATCTGTGGCGTCGATAATCTAGGCCCATATGAGAAACACTTCGCTGTGTTGTATGAGTTGTTTAAACAGCCTGAACAAGCTGATTCTCAAAGGCCCTTGAGAAAATTAGTAAACATGGCAGTCAAGATGTACACGATGTCTTCTAGTAATCAATGTCACGGACATAAGTTTGATGAGTTGAACGCTGAGGATTTGAAGCAGGTTATTGAGAAGTTAGCCCACTTTATTGAAAGTGATGAAACAGGATTGGTGGCAATCTTGAAAAAGGCTAGACCTCGTCAAGAGTAGTCTGCTTAAGGAGGTTTAAGTGTTACAGAGTATTTTACCTAAAGTAACCAAGGGTGTCATGCCAGCGAAGGCTGGCATCCAGTCCAGTAGCGCTAAGTCTTATCTGGATACCAGCCTTCGCTGGTATGACAATGTCATATGTGTCTTAGTGCTTTTGCTAGGCTTTAACTTATCAGCGACCCCCATGGAGGATACCTTCGGGGCAGGGGCGCGAAACAAAGCTTTGGCAGGTGCTGCAACTCCTATCGCTGATGACTATACTGCTGCTTTTTATAACCCAGCGTTATTAGCGCTTTGTCGAGGGAGCAGACTTAGTGTTGGTTATGACTTTGTTCATACAGGGCTAAAGCCAGAGCTTACTAAAGAAAATATGAATCAGCTTGGCAATTATAGTTCCATTAGTATGGGCTTTTGTTTGAAGCCTCTTAATCAAGTAGGCATTGGGCTTTATAGTAATTTCAGCATGGGTCCAATTGAATTTTCACCGAGTACGGCAAAGACCGAGCCAACTTATGTGCTTTATGGGCCTGATTTGAAGGCTTTTTCGATGATGGCATCTGCTGGTTATGCGCCGATTAAGCAATTTGCCATTGGGGTTGGAATGAGTTTGGCTTCAGGCGTAAACATGAGAACAATTGCAGATATTTTTCCGGCACAGGGAGGAAAAGTGTCAGCCAGCTTTCCGTCTCAAATCACACCCATTTTGGGAGGAATAGTGGGTGTTATTGGAGTTCCCCTAGAGGATTGGCGCTTGTCTCTTGTGTATCGTTCAGCAACGTTTGGACAAATCAATATTAAACTTGATCAGAAACTTGCCGGGCTAGACGTCGCTGCTGCTGAGATAGAAGGATTTCTTTCTTACTCTCCTCATCAGATTGCTTTAGGAAGTTCCTACCTCTTGGCGTCAAAATGGTTATTTACGGGTGATTTAACTTTATACTTTTGGCAGAATTACCCAGGGCCTTTCTTGCTGATCACTTCTAATAATTTTAAAGAACCGATTTCTGCTCCTGGGAGCGCAAATTTTTCAAACATTGTCGTGCCGCGTTTTGGTATTGAGTATGGCCCATGGAATGGATTAAAGTTTAGAGGAGGATATTCATTCAGGCCGACTCCGGCTACCGGAGGTAATAAGAGCTTGATCGACGCTAGTGCACAGCGGGTAGCAGTTGGGCTTGGTTATGAATTCCAGCTTTATCAAAATATTTTCTTAACGGCAGATGCATTTTTCTCAGCTGATATTTTGCATGATGGTCGGGGAAGCGCAATTAATACAGGTCTGGTAATAGGCGCGGAGTATGACTAAGATTGTAGCAATTGATGGCCCGGCTGGCTCTGGTAAGAGTTCAGTTGCAAAAGCCCTGGCTAAAGCGCTTGGGTTTTTGCATGTCGACACAGGCGCTATTTATCGCAGCGTAGCTTATGAAGCTCTTCAGCAAGATGTTTCTTTAGATGACGAACAAGCACTTGCTAAAATAGCGCTTGGGCTTCAAGAGATTAATCCGTCGCCCGAGATTCGATCTGAACAAGTAAGCCAAGCGGCCTCGAAAGTCAGTCAATATCCAGCTGTGCGTACTAACTTGCTTGAGCTTCAAAGACGTTTTGGACGTGCTTCTAAAACTGGTGCTGTTCTAGAGGGCCGCGATATTGGCACGGTTGTATTTCCAGATGCTGAATATAAATTTTTTGTCACAGCTTCTGCTGAAGAACGTGCTAAAAGGCGATTTTTGGAACTTGAGTCAAAAAGCATAAAAACGACCTATGAAGACGTGCTAAAAGAGCAAGACGAGCGTGATAAACGTGATGAAACACGCAGCGTGTCGCCATTGATTCCTGCTCAAGATGCTGTTTTGGTTGACACGACTGGGATGTCGCTTGATGAGGTGGTCCGGAAAATTAAGCAGATGGTTATTGGAAGCTGAGTTGCTTTCGCCCGAATATTGTCATGCTGGCGGAGGCCAGCATCTAGACCCTGGCCTTCGCCAGGGTGACAGAAAGCCCCCTTGTCTCAATTTTTTGCCTAGATATAAGCATAATTATGTTTGGCAGAATTTTTATTACTTTTTTACTCACCTTCACAGGTGTGCAAGTAGCTCATGCCAAGACAGGCTTGGAGGAGCCAAGAGAGGCTCAGACAAGGCCTATTGGGAGTATAGCGCCAGTATCGTTTCTAGATGTCCTAGGTCGCAAGTTGCCAGAAGCCGTCGCAGATGCGATGTTTATTGATGTGCCAATTGCTGGTCTTTTGTGGGGTTTAGGCCTTGGAGGCATTGGAGGTATTCCTCTTGGTTTGGCAACTGGAACAGTCGGTTATGGCATTAGAAAGATTTGTAATGATTATTTAAATCAAGAAAATACTGGGTACATGGGAGCTGTTTGTGGTGTGCTTGGGGGAGGCGTAAAGGGCGTTTTAAAAGGCGGGATACTATATGATCCCGTGGATATGGCAGTAAAGTCGCCATTAAATGCTGCTCTCTATGAGGGGTTGCCTCTTGAAATTGGTGTTGGTGGCGTCAGTGTAAGGACTGTCTTGATTGAGCTTTCTGTAGCTTTCGTAGGGCATCGTCTTACTCAAGATCCACAAAAAACTTTGGCTGAGGAACTCAAGGGAACTGCTACGATTGCCTTGTTCGTTGAGGCCTCTATTCATACGCTGCATACCTGGTACTCAAAGCCACTAGTGGCCTTGTTAAAGGGTGAATCTCAAGTAGATGAAAAAGCCGAAAAACCGAATGCAGATTTGTAAGGCATAGCCTATCTACGAAGTAGATACCAAATAAAGCCCCGCGCGTTAGCGCGGGGTGAGGGCGACAATAACTACCTTAAGTAGCGAAGCTACGACTGAAATTAATGCTCAACCGTGCCTTCGGCACTGAATGGATACACCATGCATTTCCCCGGGCTTGTGCCCTCATGATCTATCACATCTTTTTGTTGACAAACGGGTAATTGCACGGAGGAATATTTTCTGATCTATACTTTGTATGAATCAAACTCTGCTGTCAGAA
>JAESQZ010000194.1 GCA_016764955.1 Deltaproteobacteria bacterium
ATTATGGACACCAGCAACCAGACTTCCAGCACACACGCGCATCCAAAAAGAATCCGAACATACTTACAAAGTCACTCAAGTAATCTGCGACCCTGAAGAGCATAACGACTGGTTCATCGAAGCCATAGCCCAAACTGGCCCTGGTTTTGTAAAGCCTGAGATTAGTATTGAGCAGATTGGCTATTAACCAAAATAGCGTTTCCCCCGCTATTAACCATTTGTGCCAGCTATATCAACAGGAGCAACTCAAGATTTACAAGCAGCTGTAAGCTGGCAAAGGCCCAGAGCACTTGACATCGAAGATCTTTGCAAACTCGGCCCACCGCCTGAAGATAAAGTGGATATTTCAAGGCAAAAAACTGAAGGCAAGCTCCTGGTTGATGGCTATCAAGTATTCACTCAAGGCGTTTTCCCACTACTTCAATCAGCACAAAAGAGTATTTATATTTCGATATATCAATTCCGTGCTGGCTTAGTGGGCGATGACCTAGTTAGTTTATTAACCCAAAAAGCAAGGCAAGGCATCCAAGTTCGGATTTTATTAGATTGGGAAGGCTCCAGGCAGTTTTTATGGAACCGTTCACATGAGCTCACTCAGCAACTAGAACAAATTCCTAATATTAAAATCTTACGCTCCGGTGCCTGGGATTCCATCACGGCTAAAAACAAAATCCACCACAAAATGATTGTTGTCGATGGCAAAGAAGCAGTCTTGGGCTCCACTAATCTCAAAAACGAATCACTCCAACACATTCACGATATTATGGTTAAAATCAAAGGACCTGCTGTTCAAGAAATCGAACAAGCTTTCCAAAGAAGCTGGCACTCTTTTGCTGGCGATGATGACTGCTTCCCTGAACGACCTGTCACAAACGATGATTCTTCTGAATTACTTGATGCAAGCGCTCAAGAAATTCAGGTTGTTCAAAGCATGGGAACAGGTGATACAACAGTCATTCAAACAGGTCGAAAGCTACTAGAAAACGCTAGGCGTTCGATTCTATTAGAAGCTGCCTATCTTACTGACCCAAGCGTACAACAGCAACTACTCCAACACGCTAGACGAGGAATTTCTGTCTCAATCATCGTCCCCAGTATCAGCGACTATTACGACATCCCAAGCACTGCAACTGCCAATTTCCTGGACAAATTAGTTTTGGCCGGCGGGCACATCTACAAACATCCAGGGCGTATACACGGTAAAGCACTCTTAATTGATGACAGCATTCTTTACACAGGCTCGGCAGACTATTTAGGCGTCCCCATGCAAGATCTGAATCTACTAATTCGAGATCCGGGTATTATTGCTGACTTTAGACAAAACCTTTTTGAACGGGATATGAGCCGTTCAACTGAGCACACCATCCAAGAGGCCAACCAGCGAACTCGGCTTGAAAAGGCACGCTCAAACTTGTGGGCTAGATTTTTTAGGTGGATTGCATCCTAAAACCCTAGCTTCAAACCAAATTGAAGCTGCCAGTTTTGCATCCAGTAACTATTCAAACTCCAGGTATCTTCGCTGTGACTACTCGTACTAAAACCACCATTCGGGAAATCTTGTCTTGTATGAGTCGTTTTAATCACACGATGAGCTGCTACCAAAGCATGCCAACCACCTTCGATAAAGACCCCAACAAATGGCCAAGGATAATACTCAATACCAGTACCTACATAGCCTTCAGCACCAAACCCAAGTTCAGAAGAACGAGTCGAAATATCGCCTTCTCGGACCTGAGAATATTTACCCAGCTCACTTGCAATATCAATCACAGATACAATTCCAAATGAAGTCGATAAATAAGGCGAAAGCATCTGCTGAGACCAGCGAATTCGATAAGGCACCTTCATACTCAGCCCTGTGCTAAGTACATAAAATTTATTTTCAGCATTCTTCAAACGATAGCCTGCAAAACCAACATAAGCCCCCGCATCAAGATACTGATAGAGCGGGGCCTCAAAGCCAAGTTGATAAGCAAGGCCAGACTCAACTCTTGGCAGTTCCTGCATGGAGTGAGCACCCAACCAACTTATTTGAGGGTTAAAGTAATAAGCAAGCTTCAAATCAGTGGTTGGATATGGCAACTCATCTTCTTTTTTGCTTAAGCTTTTTGTTTTTGGAGATTTAATCTCAACCGATGACTCTTTGAGGACTTCCTTAAATACTTCAATATTTTCTTTTAAATCGTTCACTTTTAAAGATGCATATTCATCAGGCGAATACATTTTGAAATCATAGTTTTTATCTATCTGAACAATGCCTCTCCCAAAGTCGCTCCAATCGCTTAATTCACGATAACGCTTTAGCCAATTTTGCTTACGCAACTCAAAATTTTTGAGATTAAATCCACCTAAAACTGATTTCCAGAGATAAACATCTACTTTTCGTTCTTTCTCTGGCAAATCACTATGCGAACGATAACGAACAGCCCGAGCAATAATTTGCTCCAATGTCGTAGCATTTAAAACAGGCTCCATGACATGAAACTGCCTGGTACCTTTTAGAGAAATCCCCTCTTTGACTTCTGGATGTAAAAGCAAGATCTGCAACTCACCCGAATTGTACCGAGCCACAAGCTCTGAAAACTCGGAAGCCTTCATCCATGGCAATAAAATGCCATACTTTCCAGCATAATCCCTTTCGTCCAAATATTGCGCAAACAGCTGAATCCCATTTTCAAAATAGTTCGAATAAACAACTGTTTTTTGCTTGCCAATCTTTTGAATAATTTGCTTAAATTTAGATGGCTGAAGCCCCAAATTTCCAATATCACGCCCAGCTCCGGGAACGCCTCTAAGCTGCTTTTGCAGTGTTGTACTGTTAATCCGAATGTACTCTCGATTAACTTTTGAGTCCTCTTCTCTTAATAAGAGATTCAGCTCTTCTTCTGCTAGATTAAATTCCGCAAACTTTAGAAAGAACTCAAACTGCCAAGGGTTATAGTCTACATCGACAGAGTGCCTTTTCTGCTTTGGATAATCTTCTTTTTTATCTTCATTGAGTGAATAGTAAGAAACATATTTCTGAGTCATCTCAGATAGTTTTGAAGCATCTAGCCTTCTTAGATGATATTTCTCCAACGGTACCAACGCGTTAACAATTGGATAACCAATTATACCCACAAGCATGCCACCCATCATCGCAAATGGACTTAAAAATAAAGACCCCGCAAATGCGCCATAAACCATTGGAGTCGCATTTCTGACAATTATACTTTCTGTAAAATAACCGCGCCAGAAAGATCGCCAGGGTACCACCTCTGTAAATTGAACCTTGAACTCCTCCTCATTAAAAGGCAAAAGCTCCTCACCAGAAACCAGATTCAGCAAAACACCAATATCGTGCTCACTACTATAAATAGGCGTACCGGTTAGCCCTAATACCCGTTTTGATTTCTGAATCTTGAGATATAAATCGACATACTGTTTATTTTTTTCAGGATTCGAAGACTTCAAATATTGAACCAAATTATGAATCTCATCCAAAATCACGATCGAATTCGACAAATCTCGGTTTGCTAGCTTCTGCGGAGCCTCTTGATAGGAGATAAACTCAAAACGATCCTGATTCTTAACCCCGAAACGCCGCATGTGCTCAAACCAATGGCCTTCAATAAAACGAGGCGCCATCACGATAATAGGCGTATTCGGGAAGTGTTCAGCAAATCCAATTGCAAGATAAGTCTTACCCGTCCCCATATGGTGATTAACCAGCAAACCTTTTTGCTCTGAGTGGGCCAAAAGATAATCTATTGGTTTTTTCTGATGATCTAAGAGCTCAATCTTTTCAGATGAAGCAGAAAAAGACGCAAGTGATAAAAGAGAAATAATCAGACATAATTTCATGAATAAATCCAAGCTAGCAGTGTTATATATTCTGGATACCAGCTTTCGCTGGTATGACAATGGGGCCTAAGCTACAAATGACGCTTCAGCAAGATTTACAATAATTAATCAGCTGCTCTTCGCTCATAAAGCCCAAGTCTTCGCGAGTTCGAGTCCTAACAGTCGCGCCTCGATCTTCAAGCTCTTTATCACCGATTACCAGCATTAAGGGCACCTTAGCCATCTGTGCATCTCGAATCTTGGCGCCTAGTTTATCGCTAGCCATTGGCGTGTGAGCCCTAAAGCCTGCTTCTTTTAAGCTCTTCTCTAGTTCTTTGGCATAATCCAAATGCCTATCAGCAATCGCCAACACACGAACTTGCTCTGGCGCCAACCAGAACGGGAAAGCGCCAGCGTACTCTTCGATCAAAATACCCATGAAGCGCTCAAGCGAGCCTAGTAAAGCACGGTGAATCATCACTGGGCGCTCTTGTTCACCCTCAGTATTGATAAAGTTCATATCAAAGCGCTCTGGATTATTAAAATCCAACTGTATAGTCGAACATTGCCATAAGCGATCCAAAGAATCACGAAGTTTGATATCTATTTTAGGGCCATAAAACGCACCACCACCCTCGTCGATTTCAAAGGGCAACTCATGACGCTCAATGGCTCGTTTCAAGCTGGCTTCCGATTTTTTCCAGTCCGCTGGCTCACCCACATATTTTTCTGGCATCGTCGACAGACTAACTTCGAACTTCGAGAACCCAAACTTGCGTAGAACCGTCAGCACAAAGCCAATAACTCGATCGAGTTCGTCGTCAATCTGATCCCATCGGCAGAAAATATGGGCGTCGTCTTGGGTAAATCCACGAACGCGCATTAACCCGTGCATTACGCCAGCTAATTCATATCGATAGACTGTTCCTAATTCTGCATACCTAATAGGTAACTCTCGATAACTTCGAAGGCCATGCTTATAAGTCAAAATATGAAACGGGCAGTTCATCGGCTTCAAGACATACTCTTGCTCATCGATTTTCATCGGCGAGAACATGCTTTCTCGATAAAAATCCCAGTGCCCAGAAGTCTTCCAAAGTTCAGACTTAGCAATATGGGGCGAGAAAAGCATTTCATAGCCGTGCTTAAAGTGCATGTCGCGCCAGTAGTCTTCCATGGCTACCCGAACACGAGCACCCTTCGGCAACCAAGTCACCAATCCAGGCCCAATCAACGGATCTGACACGGTGAATAAATCTAACTGAGGCCCCAGTTTTCGATGATCACGCTTTTTTGCTTCTTCAATGCGATGCAAATAAGTATCGAGTTCTTCTTGAGAATTAAAAGCGATGCCCGAGATTCTTTGGAGCATTTCACGATCTTTATCAGCCCGCCAATAAGACCCCGATACACCAAGCAATTTGAAAGCCTTAATTTGCCCTGATTTCTCAACATGAGGGCCACGGCACAAATCCACAAAACCATCATTGCGATAAACACTCACAATATCGTCTGGGATCCAATCCAAAATCTCTTTTTTATAGCGCTGCCCAAGCTCTGCAAAAAGCTTATAAGCCTCTTCTTTCGAAACTTCAGAACGCTCAAATGGCCTATTGCCTTTAACAATACGCCGCATTTGGCGTTCAATTTTGTTTAAATCTTCTGGCGTAACGGGCCTGCCGATATCGATATCGTAGTAGAAACCCTCTGAATGATCCTTTGGCCCCATTGCAATTTGTGCATCTGGGAACAATTTAATCACAGCCGCGGCAAAACGTGTTCGCAGCTATGGGAGAGCGTATCATTCGAATGCATTGGTAGGCACGGCCGGTCTCGAACCGGCGACCCCTACCATGTCAAGGTAGTGC
>JAESQZ010000021.1 GCA_016764955.1 Deltaproteobacteria bacterium
AGATCCCTATATTGCCCAACTTAAAGGCCAAGTAGATTTGAATAACGCACAGGAAGCGAGAAGTAAGAATGATCTCAAGGGAATGTTGAAATGGTACAAGGAAGCTGCCCATGATGATCCTGCATTAACGCCTAAGCTTCAGGGCGTGATTAGTCAGCTTCAAGGGCAGCTTAATTTTCAAGATAATCAATGGCCTCATATCGCTAATGCTTTAAAAGAGGCTCAAGATCTCAATTATGGTACACCATTGGATGCTGGTAAAAACTACCGGCAGGGTACTACGGGAACTGGGGGAACAAAGCCAGATCCACAGGCAGCTATTGCTATTTTAGAACAAGTTAAAGAGCAGTACCCTGGCCTCGCCAAGTATGGCTATGGCTCGGTTATTAATGCCCCTCTAGCTCAATATATGGCTGCGATGGCAAAGTATCCGCCGCATCAAACGCAGTCTCACCCAGAAGAGGCGGTGGCGATTTTGCAAGAATCTGTCGAGCGGGACCCTGGTATATTAAAGCAGGATCCTTCTATTTATCTTCGAATGGCGCAGTATGCCTGGGCGGATGGCCGTATTGGGCAGGCCAGACAGTTGTTTGCCGAATTTCAACCATACCAGGCAGCTTATGAAAAGGCTTTTGGAGACAAAACGGGGCCGGCAGAATTTGCTCAGCAACTAAGCGGCAATGCCAATGCGGTCATGTCAAACTTTCAAACTTATGCAGCGGATTGGATTAGTAGTCATACCCCTATTATGTCAAGCCAGTGGTGGCAAAATAATGTTCTCAGTGCGTTGTCAGGTTGGATGCCACCAAATTGGTTTCAGGACTCTCAATCTCAATTTGAACCTTGGCACCCATTTGGTGGGGCACAACATACTCAAATGGAGTTGGATTCTAGCGCGCCTAGCCGTTTAGATGATCAGCTGAAAGAGCATCGAGAAACCTTGGCTGAAACGCATGACCCTATAAAGCGTCGAGAACTTGAAGAGAGGATCGAAAAGCTTGATGCGGAACGTCAAACACTTGAACAAGGCAACTACAAGGCTGGCGAAGAGGTTGATGCTCCAGGAGGTGGCCGAAGGGGGCGTCTAGGCAAAAAATATTGGGATTACAAGATCAGTAAAGATACCGGCGAACCGGCTGCTGATAGTAGAGCAGTTCAAGGCTTGGCTGCTGAGCATAATCTAATGGCGCCTGGTTACTGGGGTTTGGGTCTGACCATTGCTCAGGCATCGAACCACTATAAAAAATATGGTGAATTGTCGAGTGCTAATCCGTATGTAATTGAAAAACGTGGAACTGGCTTAGCTAGTCAAAGTTTGACCGCTTCTGGTGGCGTCAATGTTTTAAATGCACAAGCGAGAACTTTTCGAATGATTTATGGTGGTGGCACACAAGCTGGACATGGTTTTGAAGCTATGTATGGTCGCCAGGCGCGTGCTGACTTATTGGATGAGCAATACGGGCTGCAATATGGTGCAGGTTCCGCGACGATTGGTGGCCAAAAATTTGATTCTCAAACGGGAACCCAATTTGTGAGTGGAGGAATGTCTGAAATGAGCGCTGTTGGAGCACAAGCAGATGCTCAAGGTGGCTTATCAACTGGGAGTAAGGAGGCGTTCCACGCAGGTGGACATGCTGGGGGCTTTGCAGGTGCGCAGCTATCTGTCCAAACTTCAGCAAACATGTTGGGGCAAGGCGCTTTTGCAGTGACCCAAGCTTGGTTGGGTGTCGGTGCTAAAGCAACTGGTAGCTTTGCTCTAAATAGTAGCGGGCTGCATTTTGATTTAGGTGCAGGCGGTGCTTTGGGTGCCGGTGGTTATGTTCAGGTTGGTGGGAATATTAACTTTTTAGCGATAGGCCAAGATTTCTCAGCTATCTATGGCGACAAAGATCACACTTTTGGTGGCATGCTGAAAAGAACCGGTGACTTGGTGTCTGATGCAGGGATTTCGGCTATTAATGCTGCGCCACATTTGGCGGTTGATTATGCTGTGACAAAAGGTTTGATAAAAGCAGGTAAAAAATTGGGCAAGAAAGCGGCTGAGCAAGTTGGACAAAAGGCAGTACAGGCAGAGACAAAAGGGACTGTTCAGTTTGGAGAAAAAGCTCCTGATGCTGCTGAGGCTCCTGAGGCTCCTGATGCCGCTGCTGCAGGCGATGCGGTTGATGCCGCAGTAGGTGAAGAATTAGTGGATTCAGCTGCTGCTGGACCTGTAGGCTTGGCCATTGGTTCCCTAGCAGCGGGTGTTACGCTCATCGCGACTCATGCCAAACAAGTTTGGGGCGCAGTGAAAAGTGCAGCTAAGACTACTTGGGACTGGATTAAAGGTATTTTTTAACGGTGCATCCTTTAGTGGGAGGCATCATTTCTTGAATCTGCTATAATAAAATTATGGGACGTGTTGAACCTAGGCCCGGTTTAGTCGGGACAGGGATGGGAGCGGATCCTGAAAAGATTCGAGAACTTCAGGAAGAAGCCAGCCGCCAAGAGCGTGCGAGAAGGAAGAAGCCTAAAAAGCCCTTCAGAAAGGTCATGCGTGAAAAACAACTTAAGTCGGAGGGCTATGAGTAATGCCGCTTATTAAGCATTCATCTTATGTGCCGCCAAGGTTTTTAAAAAACCCCCACATACAAACTATCTACCCCTTTGTTGCTCGCCCTGTATTGGGGGTGAACTATCGAAGAGAACGTATCCAAACACCTGATGGCGACTTTTTGGATTTAGACTGGTCCTATGCCAGCTCTAAGCGCCTTGCTATTTTGTCTCATGGATTAGAGGGGCACTCGAGGCATTCTTATATGCTTGGGATGGTTAAGGCGCTTAATAACGAAGGAATATCAGCACTTTCCTGGAATTTACGAGGCTGTGGTGGTGAGGTGAATGTCAAAGAGCACTTTTATCATGGGGGAATGACTGAGGATTTGCAGGCTGTTATTGAGAGTGTTTACCCATACTTCGATGAGATCTATTTAATTGGCTTCAGCTTGGGGGGCAATATTACGCTCAAGTATTTAGGTGAGCTGGGTGACAAAGTACCTCCTAAAGTGTGCTGTGCCGTTAATTTTTCAGTGCCAATCGATTTAAAAGCTTGCTCTTATGTGGTTAATGATGAAAAAAATTGGGTTTATTTTAAGAAGTTTATGCATAGCATTAGATCTAAAGTGAATGCTAAGTCTGCCCGGGTAAATTTTTCAGTTCCGATTGAGTTGCTTAAGAAGGCGAGCTCTTTTAAAGACTTGGACGACTGGTTTACGGCTCCTTTGTTTGGGTTTAATAACGCTGAACATTTATGGGAAGAAATAAGCAGCAAGAAGTATGTCGAGAAAATCCGAATTCCAACTTTATTGGTAAGTTCTGAAGATGACCCAATCTTAGCCGCTGAGTGCTATCCAACAGAGCTCGCTAGGCAGAGTGACTATGTTTATTTTGAGATGCCTTCTCATGGAGGCCATGTGGGCTTTGTTGCTCTTAATTGGGCGAACGAATATTGGTCAGAAAGCCGGGCTGTCGAGTTTATTGAAGAACATCGAGGCACTCGTGGGGTCAAGCCCGGGATGACGATGATTTAAGAAACAGCGATTTTCTTGCGCTTAGATCCCATCTCGATAGGCATCGAAACGCATAGAATCCCGTCTTTATAGTTAGCTTCAGTGCCTTCAGATGCAACTTTTTTAGGCAAAGTCACGACTCTTTCGAAAGAACCGTAACGGATTTCTCGCCTGTAGAAGTCTTTTTGCTTTTGTTCTTTTTTAAACTCTCGAATGCCTGAGATTTTTAAGATCCGAGCATCGATTTCAACATCCAGTTTTTTGGGATCAATTCCAGAAATATTCATTTCTGCAATCACCTGATTATTCTCCTCATAGACATCAACAGCTAAGTCAAAACCGACTCGAGAGTGCGGCAACTCACCAAACTGGCCTAAGAATCTTTCCATTCCTTCAAAGGGTGACCAACTAACTAAAGACATATTGCGAGCCTCCTTAGGATGCTTATTGTACGCATTGCTTGGCCGGGGTCAAGATTTGAGATAGGATTTAGTTTAAGCGCTATGAAGGTTTATTTAATTGGAATTGCTGGCACTGCGATGGGTGCCTTTGCAGGGTTGCTGAAACAAGCT
>JAESQZ010000195.1 GCA_016764955.1 Deltaproteobacteria bacterium
AGGCCTTATCGGGGCTCATTTGAAAAATAAGGCAAGTATGATAGGAGAACTAATATGCATCAATTCAGTGACCCGGAGGCTACTTTAGAAGATATTATGGCCCTGCCGGGTGATTCAAAGGCTGAGCTTATTCATGGGAAAATACATATAAGGACCCCGCCCTCAGAGAAGCACTCGAAGATATGTGCGAATTTGATTGAGCAGATCTGCTCCCAGTCTAGAGCTCGCTCACATGGCGAGGTGCTGGTTTAGAAGAAATTGCTGGATCCCGGGTCAAGCCCGGGATGACAGGGCGCCGGCCTTTGTTTAGCCTTCCCGAAACCCCCAATCTATGCGATAGCTACAGCATATTATGCAGGAGAATATCCGGAATTTTTCAATCATTGCTCATATTGATCATGGCAAGAGTACGCTTGCTGACAGAATCTTAGAGCACACAGGTGCGCTTGCCGCCCGTGAGCTGAAAGAGCAATTCCTGGATAAAATGGAGCTTGAGCGCGAGCGGGGCATAACTATCAAGTCTCAAGCTGTGCGGCTCACATACAAAGCCAAAGACGGCAAAGAGTATCTTTTTAACTTAATTGACACACCTGGTCATGTGGATTTTGGCTACGAAGTATCGCGCTCTTTGTCTGCTTGCGAAGGGGCGCTGTTGGTAGTCGATGCCTCGCAAGGCGTACAAGCTCAGACTCTTGCAAACGTATATTTGGCGCTTGAAAATGACTTAAGTATTGTACCGGTTATTAACAAGATTGATTTGCCAAGTGCAGAGCCAGAGCGCGTGCAACAAGAAATCGAAGACGTTATTGGGATCGATGCCTCTCAAAGTGTTTTGGCTTCGGGTAAAACCGGCGTTGGTATCGATGATGTTTTAGAGGCAGTTGTTAATCAAATGCCAGCGCCATTAGGAGATCCGAATGCGTCTTTAGCTGCCCTGATTTTCGACAGCTGGTTTGATATTTATCGCGGTGTGGTGATTTTGGTTCGTGTCAAAGCAGGAACCGTGAAAGCTGGCGAAACCATTAAGCTCATGCACAATAGCAAAGAGTATGAAGTCCAAGAAGTCGGTGCTTTTTCGCCTCATCCACTAAAACTTCAGCAATTATCAGCCGGAGAAGTTGGCTTTGTTATCGCTAATATCAAAACCGTTGCTGATGCCAAAGTGGGCGATACGGTTACACACGCTGAACAAGCCGCCAAAGAGCCACTAAAGGGTTTCAAAGAAGTAAAGCCTATGGTGTTTGCGGGTGTTTTCCCCACTGAAGCCTCTGATTATGAGGGCCTGCGTGATGCTCTGTCTAAGTTGGTCTTGAATGACGCTGCTTTGGTGTACGAGCCAGAGACCAGCCAGGCGTTAGGCTTTGGATATCGCTGTGGGTTTTTGGGACTTTTGCACATGGAGATTGTGCAAGAGCGGCTAGAACGCGAATTTAATTTAGACTTAATCACCACAGCACCAACGGTTAAATTTAAAGCCTCTTTGAAATCGGGTGAAGAAGTTTTGGTGGATAACCCGAGCAAAATGCCCGAACCCACGCGTGTTGATTACTATGAAGAGCCCTATGTGCGGGTGAATATTCATGCGCCGTCTGATTATGTGGGAAGCATTATCAAGTTGTGTGAGGCGCGACGTGGAGAGCAGGTTGGGTTGGACTATCCGAGCCCAACACATGCAGTCGTTGAGTATGTGTTGCCCATGGTCGAAATCGTTTTTGATTTTTTTGACCGCTTAAAATCTTTAAGCCGTGGTTATGCAAGCTTAGATTATGAGCTTGAGGGCTATCGACAGTCTAAACTTGTTAAGATTGATATTTTGCTGAATGGTGACCCCGTAGATGCTTTGTCCCTCGTTTTACACAGAAGTTCTGCCCACCAACGCGGCAAGGCCATTTGTGAAAAAATGAAAGAAATTATCCCCCGCCAACAATATCAGGTGGCGATTCAGGCTGCGATTGGGGGCAAGATTATTGCACGCGAAACCATATCGGCACTACGTAAAGATGTGACGGCAAAATGTTATGGGGGCGACATAAGTCGTAAGCGAAAATTGTTAGAGAAACAAAAGAAGGGCAAAAAACGTATGCGCCAGATTGGGAAGATTGATGTCCCGCAGGCGGCGTTTTTGTCTGTCTTAAAGATTGATTGAGGAAAGTATGCGCCAGTATTTAAAGCCAGGCCGAATTATTGCGTTTATCATGTCGACCACGCTCGTTTTAACTGTTTGGGGGATGATTTTCCAACCAGGCGGGCTTGGCTCTAATATTTTGTTAGGTATCGTTATAGGCCTACTTACAATCTATTACGGAACCAAAAACTTAGGTGCCTTTTTGGATGATTTGTTTTTTGAGGGTGGCTCAAAAGAAAAAGCCTATTTGATGCGCCGCGCTCGAAATGAACTTAAAGTCTTTCGCGAACGATTACAGAAATCTTCGAAAAAAATGCGTCGTGAGAAGCATCAAGAGCTAGAAGCTTTTGAAAAGACGCTCAATGAGCTAGAAGAGCAGACTTTAAGCAGCCGGCCCTCGCTGCAGCAGGTGCGCAAGCTATTAGAAAAAGTAGACCAAACGGCACTGGCTTACTTGGGCAAGTTGCCGAGGCGTGGGGCTGTGGGCGGCTTTGAATCTTTGAGTTTTGCTCTGCTGGCTGCGATTGCGTTGCGCATATTGATTGTTGAGCCGTATCAAATTCCATCTGGGTCGATGATTCCAACTTTGTTAGTTGGAGACCATCTTTTTGTATCCAAATTAAGCTACGGCATCATGAATCCGTTTTCTAGAAAGCCTAGCTACTTAGTGCGCTGGGCTTCGCCTGAGCCGGGTGATGTGATGATTTTTGAAGCACCGCCTTACGTGCCGCATAATGCAGGGGCAACTTGGATTAAACGCGTGATTGCCAAAGCTGGGCAGCGTGTCAAAATGAGAGAATCTGTGCTTTATATCGATGGGAAACCCTATCCACATACAGTTGATAATCGCTTGGTTGATTATTATGATTATTACATGGGCTATGCTGGATGGCGTAAGAAAGTCGCTTTTGCCACTCGAGAGCAAATAGGCGAAGACGTTAATCACCAGATTTACATGAAAAATCCAGATGAAGGTTGGCCAAAAGCTGACACAGATGGTTTAACGGGTTTAACTTGTGATGGCGAATCTTGTATGGTTCAAGAAGGTTATGTTTTCCTGATGGGCGATAATCGAGGCGGCTCATTGGATGGCCGCATATTTGGGGCTGTGCCTGTGGATAATATTAAGGGCAAAGCACTCTTTATTTGGATGAGTGTGGATGGGCGCAAAGAGTGGTTCCATTTTGGATCATTCTCGATGCCAGAGTTTAGATGGTCGAGGTGGTTCCGGGAAATTCGTTAATTATGTCACCCTGGCGCCTTTGTCACCCCGGCCTCCGAGCCGGGGTCCAGTATTGTTGCG
>JAESQZ010000196.1 GCA_016764955.1 Deltaproteobacteria bacterium
CTTTTTTCTGCGTGGATTCATCGCTTCGACTCCCTGACCGGCGATGCTTCTTCGCGGAAAAGTAATCGGAGCGACAGGATTTGAACCTGCGACCCCTAGACCCCCAGTCTAGTGCGCTACCAAACTGCGCCACGCTCCGGCAGGATCGAACTAAATGGCGTCCCCGACGGGAGTCGAACCCGTGTTACCGCCGTGAAAGGGCGATGTCCTAGGCCTCTAGACGACGGGGACCTAAGATAGGGCAACTTAGTGGAAATAATCTGTTTGACAAGAGGGTTTAAATGGCTTTTTTAAGCGCGTTTTCAAGCCTAGTTGTAAAGTTAGGATCTTGGGCGACTGCCTCGCCTACTGCTGCTTGAATTTTCTTTAAGTTTGGCTCAGATAAGTTTAAATCTGATCGTTTGGCTATCACCAAACTCACAAACTGCTGTTCGGCTTGTTTTGGGTTAATTTTCCCAGACTTAAGGTCTTTGGAGATTTGCTGAAAGTCGTTTTTTAGGTTTGAAACAGCAGCTGTTTGCTTGGAATCAAGAACGCTTGAAAATGAGACGGAAGGCTTATTGTGGGCTTTAGGTTGATTTAGTGGAGATACTGATGATTGAGTAGGAGGTTGGATACGCATATATTCATTCCTTTTTAGAATCAAAAACATGCAAATCGTTTGCACGCAATAGCTCTTTGGCCAATTTGGCCGTCAGGCCTTTGGGATCCATATCAATGGCCTTTTTGAGTGCCGACACCCCCTCATCGACTTTCTTTTGGAATAGCAAAGCCTCGCCTAAGTGTGCTTGTGCTGTTGCGCTTTCAGGCACTCTTTGAAGGGCCTTTTTTTGCTCTTTGGCTGCTAACTCAGGCTTGCCTTCGCTCAAGTAAAGATTTCCTAATGCAATGCAGGGTACATCGCTATGTGGAAAAAGAGCTGAGGCTCCAATGAATATATCTCGAGCTTCTTTGGTTTTGCCCAGTTGCATCAAAAAGTAGCCTGTTTCTAATAGAAGAATGGCTTCTTGACGAGGGACATCAATTAAACCGTGGATGATTTCTTTATCTGAAATTGCTGATGGCATTTTTTTTCCGTATATTATGCTCTAAAATTGGAGGTTATAGTTCGTTCCGTGTCATGTTTGGTCTTGAGAATGTTTGAGATCGCGGTGTACTGCTGAGTCATATCACTGAACCTTTGCTGTAAATTTAACATATATAGGTTCGAAGACATCATATTTTGTTGCATTTGTTCCATAGACTGAACCATATTGCCGTTTCCAGTGGCTGGTACAGATGCATTTCCAGGCATAAATCCTGGCCCAAATCCACCTGCCATGGGGGCAGTGGAAGCGCGCGCAACGCCTTCGCCGGATAGAGCAGCAGCTGTATTGCCAAGCATGGCCGACATCACAGCAGCACCAGGTACGTAGGGGGCAGCGGGTGCGACACTTTGGTAGGCCAAATTAGCGCCATTGGCGATACCATTTTTCAACCGAGTGGAAAATGCAGTGTTGGAGCTGGTCTGAAAGGCTCCCCCGGAGCGCGCGTTGAGATTAAGGGAATTGATACTAGAAGCCAGATTCGTTGCGGTCATAGCTGCTTTATCGGCGGTGCTTTGAAAAAGTTGCGAATTATTTGTCATGCTGGCGGAGGCCAGCATCTAGACCCTGGCCTTCGCCAGGGTGACAGTAATCAGTGAATATTCTGAATAATCGCCTGAGCGGTTTCATGCTGAATATTGATGATGGCTGAGATCATTGTTATCATTTGGCTCTGTTCTTGCGCCTGTCTTTGTAGATTTAACATGGCAAGCTGCTGTGAGAAACCTTTGCTTTGTGCGTTTGCAGCACCTTGAACACCGCTGCCGCCTCCGATAGCACCAGCAATACCAGCGATTCCGCCAGCAAGGCCGCCTCCGCCTCCCATGGCACCTGCATAGGGAGAACCGCCCAGTAGGCCGCCGAGTCCGCCGCCTGCACCGCCAAATGGGCCTGGGCTACCACCAGTTACACCGCTGAGGCCGCTAGAAATAGCCGAAAGCACAGCGCCACCAGAAGGCAGTACTTGAGCCAGGCTGCCTGCGATATCTCCAACGGCGTCTGCGCCTTCTTTAAGAGTATCCGCAAATTTTTGGCCACTTGATATATTGCTACTGGTTTTAACGGCACCCTGAGCTGTATCGTCAAGATTAATTGAACCTTTAATAGGAACAGGCATATAAGACCCCCCTTAGTCTTAATTATATGTTTTTTGATGCCTTGAGTCTATTTTTTCTCGCTCATATTTTCCGCTAATTTCGATCGTACTTCTAAGAGCTTATCAAAAAGCTCAAAGAATCGAGAGTATGCGAGGGCGGACTGTTTGGCTACGCCCTTGTCTTTAGCTGATTTAGCTGTTTTTCTTAAGTCTTCTAGGGCCTTTTGGCGGTCTTTCATCCCTGCAACATCAGGGTTTGGCTGCTCTAACAGGCTTTCCAAGTTTGGATAACCCACCGATTCTGTTTGATCTTTGCTTGATTTCACTTCAAATCTCCTTGCCTAAGCTTAGTTTGCGTTTACAATAACCCCATGATTTTTCGTTCTATTACGCTTCAGGAGGCTAATGTCTTCCTGCCTATCTTAAAAGAACATCTTTCTAGGGTAACCAAATTGGTGATGGAAGGGCAGGCAATGCACGAAAAAATTTCAAGCCATGGAAATCAGGTAGACACTGCTGGCGGAGTTCAACTGGCTAAAAAAACGAAAAAAGAAAAAAAAGCACTAAAGCAAATCGAAAACTTAGTACGCCGTGAGATGGTTGAGATTCAACAGTATGGTGCTTTGGTGAAGAGTATTTTTCCGCCTAGAGTAGACTTTCGTTCTGAACGGCATGGGCAGCCAGTATGCCTGTCTTGGCAGAATGGTGAGTCTGAAGTGAGTCACTGGTACCCTGTTGAAGAGGGCTTTGCTGGTCGTAGATGGATTGAAAAACCTGAAGAATTCGGCTCTACTGTGATCCACTGATGTCAATATTACTACTTCATGGGTTTACCGGCCATCCAGATGATCTATTGCCACTAGAGCAGGCGCTCTTGCAAAGAGGTTTTACGTGTGAACGCCCGTGTTTGCCAGGGCACTGTACCAGTGTCACTGATCTGAACCGTACTAAGGCAGAGGATTGGATCAACTTTGTCCGCAAACGAAATCCAGATGTCGTAATTGGTTTATCGATGGGTGGCTTGCTAGGCGTGATTTTGGCGGCTGAAAGGCCTATTTCGAAGCTTATTTTGTTGGCGCCGGCTTTTAAGTTAAAGCCTTTTGGGCAAACAGGCACGATGCTATCAAAGTTAGGTCTGCATAATTTTGTTCGCATGTACCCAAAAATGGTTGGGCGAGATATTCAGGATCCAATCGCGCGTTCACAAAGTAAAGCCTACGACAGGGTGCCATTAAGGGGCCTTCTTGAATTTGATAAAGTGAGGCAGCAAGCGCTAAAAGCACTGCCTAGAGTTAAGTGCCCCACACATACTTTTTTAGGTGCCCATGATCATACGATTGATAACTCTGCAGCAATGAGGTTGATGAAGAATCCTGTGATGCTGCCACACTCTGGGCACGTGTTGTCGGTTGATCGCGATAAAAAAGAGTTGATTGCTCAGTGTCTCAAGATCCTCGAAAAGTAGCCGCTCAAGTTATTGAGCATATCTTAAAGCACAAAAGCTTTTCGAAAATAGTGCTGTCGAATGCGCTTGATAAATCAAGCTTGAGCGATCGCGACAAAGCGCTTTGTACTGAGCTGGTCTATGGCACACTCAGATGGCTGCCTAGTTTAGAGCTGAGTGTGAATCGAGCGATGAATCGGCCAAACCCGAAGTTGCAGCTAGACTTGAAGTGTCACTTATTAATTGCCGCTTATCAAATTCAGCATTTAGAAGACTCGATCCCAGCTTATGCGGCTGTTTCAACTGCCGTGAAGCATATCAAGAAAAAACGCCCTGGGATGGCAGGTTTTGCGAATGCCATCTTGCGTAATTTAGGTTCATCGCCGCACTTAGCTTTAAGGCCTAGTGATTCGCTAGATAAGATTAGCAAGGCTTTGGGTTTGCCAATATTTGTTTTAGAAGCTTTGCCGCAAGAAGAGTTATTGGAAGCTGCTTTGGCGATGAATGCGCGGCCTAAAACTTGGTATCGGGGGGGCGGAGAGGGGGAGCATATCGTTCCCAGTGCGACGTTATCCAAGACACCTTATGTTCAAGATCCAGCGTCGCAACTTGCTGGTTTATTAGTAGCGCCTAAAGTTGGCGAGTATGTGATAGACGCCTGCGCGGCGCCAGGTTCTAAATCGCGTATTTTAAAAGAAGCTGTTGGTGAATTAGGTCGCGTGATCGCTGTTGATCAAGATGCTAAGCGCTTGGCTAAAGTGCCAGACGATATTGAGAAGATTCATGGCGACGTTTGTAAGCTTAAGTTAGAACCTGCAGATGCTGTTTTATTAGACGCGCCTTGTTCTGGTTATGGAACTCTTAGAAGGCACCCTGAGATCAAGTTTTGGCGAAGTTATGAAGATGTCCAGCGCCTGGCTAAGTTGCAAGCTGAGTTATTAGAAGCTGCTGCAAAAGTGATTAAGCCAGGTGGCGTGCTTGTATACTCTGTTTGTTCGCCTTTGCCGGAAGAGGGCAGTGAACAAATAGCCAATTTTTTAGACAAGCATCCTAAATTTACTCGTGAAGACCCGAAACAAACTTTGCCTTGGTTGCCAGAACATGTGGTTAACGATTTGGGTGAGATTATGCTTTGGCCGCATCGAGATCAGAGCGATGCTTTCTTTGCGGTGAAATTAAGACGCCGCTAAGTCGTCATCCCGGGGTGACGGGCGTTTAGCCTTTCTGCTCAGTGCGCTTAACCCGCTCTTCTTTTCGGGCTTTTTCGACTTCACCATGATGCCCGCTGAGTAAAACATCTGGCACGCGATGGCCTTCGAACTCGACTGGCCTTGTGTATTGCCGATGTTCTAGTTCACCTTGAGCGTGGCTTTCTTGCTCGAGCGATTCTGGGTTGCCTAAAACGCTTGGAACATAACGTGTCACGGCGTCTAACATGACCATGGCTGGCAATTCACCGCCGGTGAGCACATAAGGGCCGATTGACAGCGACTCATCGACATAATGCTCAATACGAGCGTCGATGCCTTCATAGCGGCCGCAGACAAAAACCAATGCTCATAGTCAGCTAGTCTTTTGGCATCTGCTTGTGTAAATTGCTTGCCAGCAGGATCGCATAAAATCACGCGGCTTTTGAGTTTTGAGTCTAATGCTGAACGCAAAGCTGCAGTGACCACGTCGACTTTCATGACCTGGCCTGGACCGCCGCCATAGGGTGTATCATCGACTGTTTTATGTTTGTTAGTCGCAAAGTCTCGAGTTTGAATTTCTTCAACAGAAAGCAAATTTTTCTCGATAGCACGGCCCAAAATAGAGGCTTTAACAACCGAGCGAGTCATTTCTGGGAAGAGTGAAACAAAAGAAGCTTTAAGCATCAAAAAAGCCCTCTGGTAAATCAAATATAAGTTCTTTGGCTTCTTCGTTGATGGAAACCCAAATTGGTTTTACAAACGGAATCAATAGCTGATTATCTAGCTCTACTAAAAGCTGGGCGCCCTGTGAAAAACCAGTGACTTTGCCTAAGTTTTTGCCATTAATATCTTTGGCTTCGTAGCCCATGAGATCAGCCAAGTAGAGCTCGTCAGAATCAGCTTCTTGGAAATCTGAGCGTTTGATCCAGATTTCAGAACCCGCTAATTTTTCGGCTTCAGTGCGATCGGTGATGCCTTTGAATAAGATTCGATCGTGCGAGAGGACTTCGGCGATTTGGCATGTCATCCCGGGCTTGACCCGGGATCCAGCGCTGGACCC
>JAESQZ010000197.1 GCA_016764955.1 Deltaproteobacteria bacterium
GCAGACCAAGTTTGGATTGCCAGGCATCTCCTACACCTAATTGCAGAGCGTCACCAAGTTAAAGTGTCTTTTGACGTTAAACCCGTTAAGGGCGACTGGAATGGCGCCGGCATGCACACTAATTTTTCAACCAAGCAAACCCGGGACCCAAAAACCGGCATGGCCGCTATTGAAGAAGCAGTCGCAGCTTTATCAAAGCGACACTCAGAACACCTGGTAAAATATGGGGCTAACAATGAAGAACGCCTGACTGGCCAGCATGAAACCTGCGATGTGCATACTTTCCGCTCAGGCGTTGCAGATCGAGGGGCCTCAATTCGAATTCCGAGATCTGTCAGTGATAAAGGTTATGGGTATCTCGAAGACCGCAGGCCAGGTGCTAACGCAGGACCTTACACTGTTGCCTATATGCTAGTCGAAACCATTTGCATGTCTGCTTAACTTGAAACTCCGTCATTGCGAGGAGCCGGCTCGCAATGACGATTTAGGTATCATTTCAAATGAACACAACTTCAGCCTTCGAAATCAAGGCACTATTCAATTCTTTCAAACAAGATACTCGCAACACAGTATCACCCAAAGATGTCGAGCAGACGCTAAGTCGCATTGGAATCTTATGTGACGATATTCGATTAAGAAAGTTCTTCTTATCTCTTCAAGAAAAAGTACTGACACAAAATCGGCTTAACTTTTCGGAATTTTCTGAACTCAGTATGGAAAACCCTAGCCTGGTTTCAAGAGCCTTAACCAGACACCTAATCGTTCCTGATTTCCAGTCATTTCGCCAAAAGATCTCTGATATTTTTTATAAAGTTCTTGATAATCAAGCTGGAGAAGTGGCCTCCTACATTCCACAGCTAGCACAAATGCCAGAGAATGCTTTTGGTGTTTCAATATGCACAGTCGACGGACAGCGCCTTTCTATTGGTGATTCAGATACTTTTTTTAGTATCCAGTCTTCTTCAAAGCCCATAAACTACTGCCTGGCACTCGAGGAAAACGGCGCCGATGAAGTTTTAAAACATATTGGCAGAGAACCTAGCGGCCATGGTTTTAACGCCATCACACTTGATGCTTTAAATCGCCCTCATAATCCCATGATCAATGCCGGTGCTATCATGAGCTGCTCGATGATTCGTCCCAAAGAGGATCAAGCTTCCCGTTTTGACTACATCATGAACATGTGGACTCAAGCTTGTGGCGGCACAAAACCCGGATTTAATAACTCGATTTACCTATCTGAACGCGACACAGCCGATCGTAACTTCGCACTTGGGTATTTTATGAAAGAAAAAGGCGCCTTCCCCCAAGGCACCGATATCTATAAAACACTTGAAATCTACACGCAGTGTTGCTCCATCGAAGCCAGTACTAGTCTTATGTCGATCATGGCAGCAACACTTGCTAAAGCGGGTGTTTGCCCCATGACAAACAAACACTTATTTGCTTCTGCAACTGTCAAAGATCGTTTATCTGTTATGCACTCTTGCGGCATGTATGACTTTTCTGGAGAGTTTTCGTTTTTGGTTGGCCTGCCTGCCAAATCTGGCGTATCAGGCGTCGTGCTCTTGGTAATCCCTAATGTGATGGGTATCTGCATTTGGTCACCACGATTAGACGTTCTTGGAAACAGCGTTAGAGGCGTTCAGTTTTGCACCGAACTCATCAAGCATTTTAATTTTCATGTCTACGACAGTATCTTGGCTGGCTACACTGAAAAACTTGACCCGCGGCTTCATATAAATACCTCTAAATCAGAAAGCATTATGGAGTTTTGCTGGGCAGCTTCCACAGGAGATTTCGAGGCAATCCAAAAATTGCTTGCGAGAGGAATCCCAATTAACCAAGGCGACTACGATAAAAGAACCCCACTTCACTTAGCAGCCTGTGAGGGACACGCTGAAATCGTCGAGTTTTTACTATCCAAAGGCGCCAACCCAACCATAAAAGATCGCTGGGGCCGAACCCCCGCAGATGACGCCAAAGAACATGGCCATAAAGCGATCCAAAAGCTGCTTAGTGTCAAACGCCCCCGCCCCAAAGCTGCTGCTCAAATCGAAGCAGCCGCTTAATTTGTCATGCCAGCGAAGGCTGGCAATGCTCTAGACCCTGGCCTCCGCCAGGGTGACAATGTTAAACTTGTCAGGCATGTCGATACTATCTTCGGCAGCTTGCTGGAATCTTAAGATTGTATCTTCACGCTCTGGGCTTGTCGAAATCACGCTAATAGGCACTCCTGCCAGCTGCTCTAGTCTTTCAACATATGCCTTAGCCTGGGCAGGCATATCACTCCAATTGTGTATGCCTTGAGTAACACTTTGCCAGCCAGGTAAATGCTCGTAAATTGGCTTTACGCTTGCTTGGCTCAGCTGGCCAGCTGGCAGATAATCAATTCGCTGATTATCCAATTCATAAGCCACACAAACTGGGATATTTTCAAAAGCATCCAGTACATCGATTTTGGTTAAAACCAAACTTTGAATACCAGCCACTTGAACAGCCTGTCGCATTTGCACAGAATCAAACCAACCACAACCACGCTGCCTGCCTGTTACGGTTCCAAATTCAGCCCCGCGCTCCCCCATCACGTCACCTGCCTTGCCTGTCTCTCGTGTTGGGAAAGGCCCTGAACCAACTCTCGTCGTATAAGCCTTAGCGACACCCAACACATGATTATTTTCAGCAACAAAGCCACAACCTATAAAAGCATTGGCAGCAATCGTATTACTCGAAGTCACAAATGGATAAGTGCCGTGGTCAATATCAAGCATCACCCCTTGAGCGCCTTCAAATAAAATACGTTTATTTTTGGCTTCGCCTAACACACGCCAACTTTGGCCAACATAAGGCTTTAGTTTAGGCACTAGCTTTTGCAAATCTTCAAAAAGAGCTTCTGCTTTAATTTCAGACGCACCATAAGCTTGCAAATAAATATTATGATGTTTCACCAGCTGAGCCACGCGCTCTTGAAGCAGCTTAGCATCAAATAAATCGCACACCCGAATTGCACGCCTCGCGACTTTATCTTCGTAAGCAGGCCCGATGCCACGTCCAGTAGTGCCTATTTTGCCTGTACCAGACGCACGCTCTCGTGCTTGATCAACTTCCCAATGCGGCGGCAAAATCAGGCAAGCGCTTTCAGATAAAAGCAGGTTATCTGGCGAAACCTCGACACTCTGCAAACGAACTTTTTCGATTTCTTCAAGCAAGTGCCAAGGGTTCACCACAACGCCATTGCCAATTATCGACAGCGTTCCTCGTCGAACAATCCCAGAAGGCAAGAGATTTAACTTATACACCTCACCATTGACCACAAGCGTATGCCCGGCGTTATGGCCACCTTGAAAGCGAACCACAATATCTGCTTGGGCTGATAGCCAGTCCACTATCTTACCCTTGCCCTCGTCGCCCCACTGAGTACCAATCACGGTAATGCTAGACATCTTTAAGCCTCTTTGCTGTTTTTGTTAAACATCTCGTTATGTTGTCGCATGACGCGCACAAAAGTTGTGCGTTTAGAAAGCTCTTTAAGTCTTTCAGCGCCCACGTAAGTACAAGTGCTACGCAAGCCGCCTAAGATATCTTTAATCGCTTGCTCAACAGGGCCTTTGTTGGGCACCAACACCAAACGGCCTTCTGCAGATCGATAGTGAGCCACTCCGCCGCTATATTTGGACATGGCTTCTTCTGAGGACATCCCATAATATTTCCGATAGGATCTATCGCCTTCTTGAATCAACTCACCGCCACTTTCATCATAGCTTGCGAACAAGCCGCCTGCCATGCAAAAGTCAGCCCCGCCTCCAAAGGCTTTGCCAAAATCACCTGGTACTTTGATACCGCCATCAGCACAAATATAACCCTTCAGGCCATGAGCCGCATCGGCACATTCAATAATCGCCGACAGCTGCGGGTAACCTACGCCAGTTTGAAGGCGCGTCGTGCAAACTGATCCAGGGCCAATGCCTACTTTGACAATATCAGCCCCAGCTAATAACAGCGCCTCTGTCATTTCGCCTGTCACGATATTGCCTGCCATGATCACAGAGTCAGGATTTTCGTCTCGAAACTCTTTGATAAAATGCACAAAGCTTTCTTGATAGCCATTAGCCACATCTATGCAAATATTAAGAGGCAAAGAACAATCAACTTTACTTTTAACTAAATTAAATTTCTCCAAGTCCCGCTGAGAGATACCCATGCTGTACCAATGTGCAGCCGTGTTGATTGACGAAGAGAAAAACTTCGTGAGTATCTCTGCTGGGTAATGTTTATGAAGTGCAACAGATAGCTGATTTTCATGAAAAGCCTTGGCCATCTCAAGCGTGCCAACCGTATCCATGTTGGCAGCGATAATGGGCACCCAGCTAGATTTTCGCCCATTTCGAAACTTAAACTCACGCTCTAAAACAACATCTTTACGCGAGCTTAAAGTCGAACGTTTGGGTCTGATCAGTACATCTTGGAAATCATATTTGACGTCGGATTCGATGTTCATCGACCAAAATTATTACGCCAGCGCTATGAACTAAGTCAAGGAGACTTATGAAAAAGCTACTCGCACTCGCTATTTTACTAACCTCAACATTTGCACTGGCTGATATGACAGTTGTCGGCAGTGGAAGCCGATACAAATCATTCTTTTGGATCCCTGTTCATGTCTATGACGCCAAACTATCTGTTTCAGACCCGGCAGCATTTGTAAGAGATATGGCAGACACCAAAGCACTCGACTCACTAGCAAGCATGAAACAAAAATCACTCGAATTGACATTTGCACGCTATGTTGAAGCTGAAAAAGTGGTCAGTGGTTTTGCCGAGGCGCTAACAGCCAACAATATCGCAGATTCAGACAATATGAAAGCACTCAAAAAAGCAGTCTTAGATTTAGGCGCTATCAATACAGACGACGTCATGACTTTTAAAGCTGATCTCGACACAGGGGTGTTAACTGTATCCAAAGGC
>JAESQZ010000198.1 GCA_016764955.1 Deltaproteobacteria bacterium
AAGACTTAAACTCGCTCATAAAAGCCGTTAAATCTTTACACAAACTAGAGCTAATGGGTCTGATGACCATTTTGCCTATAATCCCCAAAAAGCCAGCTAGTTATTGGTTCAAACAAATGCAAGAACTCCAAGCGCCTGAGTATAAAGAACTTTCTATGGGCATGAGCGAGGATTTCGAAGAAGCAATTGCCTGTGGCGCTACTTGGGTCCGGGTTGGCTCTGCCCTGTTTGGGCCGAGACCACCTGATTTGTCATGCTGGCCTACGCCAGCATCTCTCCGCTGAGAACTAGACCCTGGCCTTCGCCAGGGTGACTGGCCTTCGCCAGGGTGACTGGCCTTCGCCAGGGTGACTGGCCTCTCTTGCAGGTTCTGATTAAATCCCCTACAATCAGGGCTTAACTATGACAGTGCGAAAAGTACATATTTGGCCGGATCCGGTGCTTCAAAGCACTTCTGAGTCAGTCAAACAGGTAGATGATTCTATCCGTGAATTGGTCCAAGACTTAATCGACACGATGGAGCATGTCGGTAATTCTGCCGGTCTATCTGGTCCACAAATTGGGGTCTCTAAGCGTGTTTTTGTCGTAGATATCCCAGCTGAACATAACGATGGCAATGGCACTGATGGCCCGGAAGCTTTTATTAATCCTGAAATTATTGAAAAAGAAGGCCAGTTTGAATGGGATGAAGGCTGCCTTTCTATCCCTGAGGAGCGCGGTAAAGTAAAAAGAGCTATTCGGGTTATCATGCGCTATCAAGATTTGAATGGCGAAACTCAAGAGCGCGAGGCTTTTGATTATCTCTCCGGCTGTTTCCAACATGAATTGGACCACTTAAACGGAAAACTTTGGGTAGATTATCAAAGTGCGCTCAAAAGAGACATGATACGTAAAAAGATGCTGAAGTTGAAGGCTGGGTTATGATTTCGCCCCTCAAGTTTTTTCCGCGAAGCGGAAATGTGAATATAGCCCCGGGCGTTAGCCCGGGGGATTGTGTAGCTCCAGCCCTTAAAGACCCGAAGGGTCGGCTGATTAGCGTGTATTCAACCGTGCCTTCGGCACTGAATAGGATATGCCATACATCTCCCCGGGCTAACGCCCGGGGCTATATTCGGAATCCGCTTCGCGGAATCGTAGCCTGCTTACTTTTGATACTTGCCTGCCCATCCAAGAAGGCCGAACCTGAAATCTCGCCTAGCTTTGACAAAAGCACCAGCACACTAACTGTTCAGGTTAAGCTTCCTGCTGGTAAGCACGCCTACGCGCCAGGTGAGCCCATTGGCCAACCAATTGCTCTACGTATTGAACCTGACAACAACTGGGTTCTAGCGACTCCAATTGAGCTACCGAAGGGCGATTCTAAACATCTTTTAAACGATAACTTTAAAATCAAAGCAAAAGTTAAAAATGGCCGAGGGCCTATCTCGGCTATTCTTCACATGCAGCTTTGTACCGCTGAAGCTTGCGAGCGACCCAAAGATTATGCGTTTCAAGTCAGCCTTTAAGCTTCAGTCTGACCACCAGCCTACTGGCGATCAGCCCCAGGCTATTCAAGCGCTCACAAAGAGTATCCAGGCTAAAAATCGCCACCAGACTCTTCTAGGTGTCACGGGCTCTGGTAAGACTTTTACCATGGCCAATCTTATCGAGCGCGTTCAAAAACCCACGCTTGTACTGGCTCACAATAAAACGCTTGTCGCTCAACTTTATCAAGAGTTTAAAAGCTATTTCCCAGATAATGCTGTCGAATATTTTGTCAGCTACTATGACTATTATCAGCCCGAAGCTTATGTCCCTTCTACAGACACTTATATAGAAAAAGACAGTGCCATCAACGAAACCATCGATCGGATGCGCCACAGAGCCACCTGCTCACTCTTAGAGCGAGATGATGTGATTATCGTCGCTTCTGTCAGCTGCATTTATGGTATCGGCAGCAAAGAAAGCTACCAGGAAATGACTGTCTTTGCTGAAGTTGGTCGCAAACAAAGCCGCGACTCTTTTTTAAGACAACTCATCGAAAGCCAATATGAGCGCAATGACATTGCCTTTACACCTGGAACTTTTCGAGTTCGAGGCGATGTTGTCGAAGTGTTTCCACCTAGTGAAGAAGAAAACGCTTATAGACTCTCATTTTTTGGCGATGAAATCGAGAGTATTACCCTAGTAGATCCTCTGCGTGGGCGTACCCTTAAAAGCGTCCAAGAAGTTAGCTTTTGGCCAGCTAGCCACTACGCCACTCCTAAAGCACGCACGCATAAAGCCATGAAGGCCATTCAAATAGAACTCCCAAAAAGACTAAGCGAGCTCAAATCTCAAAATTTACTTTTAGAAGCTCAACGCTTAGAACAGCGCACCTTGTTTGACTTGGAAATGCTTGAAACTATTGGCACCTGCAAGGGTATCGAGAATTACTCAAGACACCTCACTGGCAGAGCGCCTGGAGAACCGCCTCCAACACTAATGGATTATTTCTCTAGAGATTTTTTGCTCTTTGTTGATGAGTCTCATCAAACTATCCCCCAAGTAGGCGCCATGTATCTAGGCGACCAAGCGCGCAAGAAAACGCTCGTTGAACATGGCTTTAGACTGCCATCAGCACTTGATAACCGGCCGCTTAAATTTCAAGAATTTGACCAACTCACAAACCAAGTTGTCTATGTTTCTGCAACGCCAGCGCCCTATGAACTGGGCTTAAGCGAGCCTCATGTTTACGAACAAGTTATTAGACCAACAGGCCTCTTAGATCCAAGCGTAGAAGTCAGGCCAGTAGCCAATCAAGTCGATGATGTCATCAAAGAAGTTAAAAAGCGTGTCGAAAATAACGAGCGCGTACTGATTACCACGCTCACAAAACGCCTTTCAGAAGATTTGAGCGATTACCTCAAAGATTCTGGCCTCAAAGCCAGGTACTTACACAGTGATATAGGCACCCTAGAACGCTCTGAAATCCTCAAAGAGCTTAGAGCTGGACAATATGACGTCTTAGTAGGTATTAACTTACTACGTGAAGGCCTAGACTTGCCTGAGGTTTCCCTGGTTGCGATTTTGGATGCCGACAAAGAGGGTTTTTTGCGCTCAGCCACTGGCTTAATCCAGACGATTGGGAGGGCTGCGCGGCACATAAATGGCCATGCTATTTTATACGCTGACCGCATCACAAACTCCATGCAACGAGCGCTATCAGAAACCAGAAGAAGGCGCAAAAAGCAGGAAGCTTATAATCTAGAGCATGGGATAACTCCCCAAGGCATTCAAAAAGCGATACACGAGATTTCCAAGCATTTTTTAGTTGAACAAGAAGCTCAAGATCATCAACCAAAAGCCTCAGGGCTTTCGGCGGATAAAATAGAGAAACGCATCAAAAAGCTGAGCAAAGAGATGACTCAAGCTGCGAAAAAGCTTGAATTTGAGCATGCGGCTGAGATTCGGGATGAAATTAATAATCTGAGAGATGAGTTGATAGCCCTGTCATCCCGGGCTTGACCCGGGATCCAGTAAAAACAATAGGGCCGTTTGGAAATCGACTGGACCCCGGCTCGGAGGCCGGGGTGACAAGAGCTTATGCTCTTGAAAAATAGGCGCAAGCAACGTAAAGCCTAAACATGAGCATTCGCAAAACAACGATCATTGGTTCTGGCCCAGCAGGGTGGACTGCAGCCCTTTACGCTGCGCGCGCTACCCTAAACCCCCTCGTATTTGAAGGCTCGAGCCCAAATCTGCCGGGTGGTCAACTCATGATCACATCTGATGTTGAAAACTATCCTGGCTTTCCCAAAGGGATACTAGGACCCGAGCTTATGCAGTTATTTAAAGAGCAGGCTGTTCGATTTGGTGCAGAGGCCAGAACCGAAAATATTGTCAAATTAGACTTAAGCCAAAGGCCTTTTAAGCTCACTTCTGAAAACGGTGAAGTAACCGAATCGCAGACTGTGATTCTCGCTATGGGTGCTAATGCAAAGCTCCTGGGCATTAAAAACGAAAAAGAACTTATGGCGCGAGGTGCCGGTGTTTCAGCTTGCGCAACATGCGATGGCGCTTTTTATCGAAACCAAGATGTCGCCGTTGTGGGCGGTGGCGATACCGCCATGGAAGAGGCCCAATTTTTGACCCGCTTTGCCACATCTGTCACCCTAATTCACCGCCGCAATGAGTTCAGAGCTAGCCGTATTATGATAGACCGGGCCGAACAAAATCCAAAAATCAAATTTGTTTTAGAAGAAGAAGTCCAAGAACTCCTAATCACGAATGACGCGCTTAGTGGTCTCAAGCTTAAGAATCAAAGCCTAGAAGTTCAAGGTTTATTTGTTGCAATTGGCCACCAGCCGAACACAAATATCCTAAAGGGGCAAATTGCTTTAGAATCAACAGGTTACCTCAAAACTCTCGGAAAAAGCTCGAAGACTGAAGTTGAGGGTTTATTCGCTTGTGGCGATATCCAAGACTCAGTCTATAGGCAAGCTGTTACCGCCGCAGGCTCAGGTTGCGAAGCAGCCATGGACTCTGAACGATACTTAGAAACTCTAGGCAGTTAAATTTTCATGTTCATATGCCTGTGCCTGTAAAACGGGCACCATGAGCTGATCCGATACTCGGCACAGGTTGAGCAACACATAAGTAAATTGCTCAACACTAAGGGCCTGATTTACCAGATCCACCTTCACATAGAGATCTCCTTGGCGATCAAAGCCAATCCGTATGCTGGGGCTTTCCCTGTTTAAGGATTTGATTAAGTGCGCTGCCGACCTATTCCAACCACCTGATTCTAAAGGCCTTTCTAAAACCGGGTTAATGGCCAGTCTAAGGCCAGCAGTATGCAAGTGAATTAGCACCTTAGTCATCCCAAACATCCCCTGGTGTTCGGCTCTTACGACAGAACCCGTCATTTTCTGGTATGACCAACCCAATTTATCCAGAAAATCAGTAATTTGCCCCAAAATCATAGAATTATGTAGGAACTCTCTAGGCAAGCTGCAAATTTTCCTTGCAGCGAAATTGGCTTTTTGTTAACCACAATCACAAGGAGACGTAAACCATGAAAAACAGCTTGAAATTAGGACTTGGTGTAGCGCTTTCGGGATCGCTACTCCTAGTCGGATGTACCAGTTCTAAAACCAATGAGCGAATTGAGGCACTTGAGAAACAAGTTGCAGCTATTGAGAAGAAGCTTTCACCAGCTAGGCCTCAACCGCCAACCCAAGACAAAGCATACAAGCTACCAGTCGGCAACAGCCCGGTATTAGGTAAGAAAAATGCGCCAGTAAACGTTGTAGTCTTCAGTGACGGCCAGTGCCCTTACTGTGCAGGTGCTGACCAGCTCTTAAGAGACGCGGTTAAAGACCCTGAGCTGAAGGCCAAAGTAAACGTCGTGTTTAAAAACTTCCCACTCTCCTTTCATCAAGATGCAAAGCCAGCAGCCAAAGCCGCATTAGCTGCTAAGGAGCAAGGCGAAGAGAAATTCTGGGCCATGATGGACAAAGTATTTGCTAATCAACGCAGCCTAACCCCAGCAAACTTCAACAAGTGGGCCAAAGAAATTGGACTCAATGTGACTAAGTTCAAAGAAGATGTGAAAAAGAATGACGGCAAATATGAAGCATCCATTAAAGCTGACATGGAGCTGGGCACAAATTCAGCTAATGTGCGTGGAACCCCTTCAATTTACGTAGGTGGCTGGGAGCTCCGTGAGCGTTCTGTCCAAGGAATCAAGAACCTGATTAAAGAAAAGAACTTGATCTAAAAGCTTGTTGTCATCCCGGGCTTGACCCGGGATCCAGAAATAGCGCAACAATACTGGACCCCGGCTCGGAGGCCGGGGTGACACGGGAATTGCTGGCCCGGGATGACAGACTCTTTTTTTTTGTATAAAGATCTATCATGTGCGGAATTGTAGGCTACATTGGGAACCGTCCAGCTGAGTCACTGTTACTAGATGGGCTTAAGAGACTCGAATACCGAGGATATGACTCCGCAGGCATTGCAACGCTTCATGAGGGCCAAACCTACTTAAGAAGAGCACCTGGTCGCCTTGATAACCTAAAAAAACGCCTTCAAAACAACCCTGCTTTAGGCAATGTTGGCATCTCACATACCCGTTGGGCTTCGCATGGCAGCCCTAGTGAACAAAATGCGCACCCTCATCAATTTGGCAACATCGCACTCGTACACAATGGTATCATTGAAAATCACGAAGAACTCAAACAAGAGCTGCAACAACTTGGCCATCAATTTCAATCTGATACAGACAGTGAAATTTTAGCTCATCTAATCGCGCGCTATTGCGAACAAACTCCAGATAACTTCGCCAAAGCCATCCGTCAGGCGCTTACGCGTGTTGAAGGTGCTTATGCTCTTGCTATACTCGATACAAAGCATCCTGACATTTTGATCGGCGTCAAACAAGCTTGCCCGCTTGTCGTTGGAATTGCAGAAGGTGAAAACTTTCTAGCCTCTGATTTCCCCGCCGTTTTAAGTCATACACGCCAATTCTACATACTAGATGATGGCGAAATGGCTATCTTAACAGCCAGTCATATTCAAATTACTGACCTAGAGGGGAAACGTAAAACCAAAGAACCCATCACGCTAAATTGGTCACCCGCAGCGGCAGAAAAAGCTGGCTACAAGCATTTTATGCTCAAAGAAATCTTTGAGCAGCCACAAGCCGTAATAGATACGCTTTGCGGACGACTCGACCATGACAAAATCGAACAAGCTTTTCTCGGAATTCAAATAGAACATCTATCTAACATAGAGCGAATTACTTTGATTGGATGTGGTACCTCCTATCATGCCGCTCTGGTTGGCAAACGCTACATTGAAGCACTAGCA
The DNA here is from genome assembly GCA_016764955.1 of Deltaproteobacteria bacterium. Taxonomy (GTDB): domain Bacteria; phylum Myxococcota; class UBA727; order UBA727; family JABDBI01; genus NORP243. The sequence continues at coordinate 6,832 of JAESQZ010000198.1, forward strand.
AAAATACCGGTTGAGGTCGATTTTGCCAGCGAATTTCGCTATCGAAATCCACTGATACAAAACAATCATTTGGTCTTAGGAGTCTCACAATCCGGAGAAACAGCTGATACTTTAGCAGCACTCAAGCTCGCACAGTCCCAAAATGCTTATACAATGGCCGTCTGTAATGTGTTGGATTCAGCAATACCAAGATTATGCAATCAAAGCATTGGTACTTTTTATACCCACGCTGGCCCAGAAATAAGCGTAGCCAGCACCAAAGCATTTACAACACAATTGGTAAGCCTCTATCTTATTGCGCTGCTACTCGGAAAACAGCGGGGCACTCTAAACTCTAAAGACTTACAAAGACGCCTTGAAAATCTTTATAGCCTACCAATGCTCTTAGAAAAAGTCCTGGAACACGAAGCAAGTATTCAGCAAGTAGCGAAGAATTGGCTAAAATCAGAGCATATGCTCTTCATGGGTCGAGGCTTTCTAGACATCGTCGCACGAGAAGGCGCCTTAAAAACAAAAGAAATTTCGTATATTCATGCTGAGGCTTATGCAGCTGGCGAAATGAAACATGGTCCTATTGCTCTAATTGATGACAAAATGCCTGTCGTTGTTTTGGCTATTAAAGATTACTTATATGAAAAAACACTTTCTAATCTTGAGGAAGTAAAATCTCGAGGTGCTCAAATAATCGTTCTTTGCAATGAAGATGACCAAAAGCTTCGCTCTTTATACCCTGATGCGCTTTTAATCCCTAGCTGCCCTCCTGACCTGCTTCCTGCGGTTGCTATTTTGCCCCTACAAATTTTAGCCTATCATTTAGCAAACCTACGAGGTTTGGATGTCGATCAACCCCGCAACCTAGCGAAGAGTGTGACCATTGAATGAACTAGAACTTAAGGCCCATTTCGCCTCGATTACGCACCCTGCAGATATCACAGAGTACCTGGAAGATGTTCCTATTGCTGAGTGGCCTAAGCTTCTAAACCTCATTGAAGACCGTGAAAAACGGGCTAAAGTTGTTGCTGAAATTGATGAAAGCCGCTGGAAGGACTTGCTTTCAGAATTTAGCCCCGCCGAAGTTGCGGAGCTTATTGAGGAAATGGAGTCCGATGACGCGGCAGACGTTATCGCCAAAATTCCCTTACCGCTTCGATATGAGGTCCTGTATCGCCTTCCCAAAGAACAGCGACATCAAGTCTTAGAGCTCTTGGGATATCCAGAAGACTCCGCCGGCGGTATCATGCAGGTGGAATTGGTTCGGGTCCCCCAAAATGCTTTGGTTTCCGATGCAATTCAAAGAGTCCGAGAGCTGGTCGAAGACGATGTTCAAGTTCTAGCCGTTTGGGTGGTAGACAAAGAAGATCGCCTAGTTGGATCCATTGAGCTAGCTGACTTGCTGATTCACAAGTCAACTCGGCCAATTAGAGATCTGATGACCAAAGATGTGGTTTGTGTCAAACCTCTTGTAGACCAAAGAGAAGTTGGGGAGCTCTTCAAAAAGTACGATTTACTCACTCTGCCAGTCGTTGATGATGAAAATCATCTAATTGGTCGCATCTCCGTAGATGACGTTGTTGATGTTCTCTCTGAGGAAGCAGAAGAAGACACTTTAAGAATGGCGGGTACGAGTCCTGAAGAGCTCGCCTACCCTACTCAGGTTTTTTCAATTGCAAGAGTTCGCTTACCTTGGTTAGGAGTTGCATTATTTTGCTCACTTATTTCAGCCTCACTCCTAACATTTTTCGAACCGCTTCTCGAACAAATGGCGGTTATCTATGCCTTTTTGCCAGTTATTATGGCGATGGGGGGAAACGTCGGTATACAGTCTTCCACCATTCTGATTCGTTCATTAGCATCTCGAAAAACAGACCTACGTGAAATTCCCCAAGTGCTCTTTAAAGAAATTCGAGTTGGATTAATTATGGGGTTATTTTATGGCCTCTGCGCAGGTTCTGTAGCCACATTCATCTTAAGTAAACAAAATTATGCGCTAGGCGGAATGGTGTTTATATCGATGATATTTGCCATGATTACAGCTGCTGCGCTTGGCGTGCTAGCCCCAACGCTCCTGCAAAAACTTGGGGTAGATCCGGCAATCGCAACAGGACCTTTCGTAACGACTCTCAATGATATCACCGGTATCTTGGTTTACGTTTCGACAGCACGGTTTTTTATGACAGCTCTAGTTTAGTGATGGCCATGCACCTAACCCTTTTCACCATCGCACTCTCACTGGCATTAAGCCAACCAGCTCTTTGTTGGAACAACCATGCTATCTTAAGCAAATTAGCAACTGACAACTTCAAAGGTCTCAGCCCAAAAAACAAAGTCAAAGCAGAGCCACTTGAGTCATTCTTAAAATCTGACTGGCAAAAAATCATTAAATTAAT